>CAZFRK010000100.1:0-9538 GCA_964521375.1 uncultured Rhodobacterales bacterium | reverse complement strand
TGGAAACCATCTACGACCGCATCCACGAAGTGCGCACCCGCTTCGAGGTGCTGCGCCGCGACGCCGAGATCGAGATGCTGCGCGCCCAATTGGGTGGCGCCGACAAGGCCGAGACCGAGGCCGCCTTCCAGGACAAGGTTCGCCAACTGGAAGAGGACTTCGCCTTCGTCGCCGATTGCAACATCGGCGGCGAGTTCATGGCCCCGGAAAAGATCGACCGCATGAAGGAGATCGCGGGCCACCAATGGACCCGCTATTTCGACCGCGCCCTCGGCCTGTCGTGGGAAGAGAGCGAGCGCCTGAAGGCCGCGCCCCCGCCGCCCGCCCCCGCCGTCGAGCATGTCCTGGAAGACCGGCCCGATCACATCGTCGGCATCTACAATCGCGGCGAGGTGTACAACATGTGCATCCAGCGCGGCACCCTGAACGACGAGGAACGCAAGGTCATCAACGACCATATCGTCCTGACCCAGGAGATGTTGCAGCAGCTTCCCTTCCCCAAGTCCCTGAAGCGCATCCCCGCCATCGCCGGAAACCACCACGAAAAGATCGACGGCTCGGGCTATCCCAACGGCCTGACCGGCGACCAGATGGGCACCAGCGAAAAGATCATGGCCATCGCCGACGTCTTCGAGGCCCTGACCGCCGCCGACCGGCCCTACAAGACTCCGAAGAAAGTGTCGGAATGCGTTAAGATCCTGTCCTTCATGAAGAAGGACCGCCATGTCGACGAAGACCTGTTCAACCTGTTCCTGGAAACCGGGGTCTACAAGCAGTACGCCGAACGCTATCTGCGGCCCGACCAGGTGGACGACATCGACCTGGACGCCTACGTCCCGCCGGAAAAGCGTTTCGCCGGGATCGAGGCCCAGGCCGTCGGTGGGTGAAAGGCTCCGGGCGGCGATCGCCGCATGAGTGACCGCTACCCCCGTCAGCCGCGCCCGGCGGTGCTGGCCGTGGTGCCGCGTCGCCTCGCCTCCGACCAGCCGCCCCGGCTGCTGTTCGTGCGTCGGGCGGGCGATCCGGACCGCGACCGCTGGGGCTTTCCGGGCGGCAAGGTGGAACTGGGCGAACGCCTGACCGATGCCGCCCGCCGCGAACTGCGCGAGGAAACCGCCGTCGCGGCGCGGCCCCTGGAGGCCGTTTGGGCGGGCGACGTCATTCATCGCGATGTCACCGGGGCGGTCCTTTACCATTACATCCTGACGGCGGTCTTGTGCCGCTGGCGGCGCGGCGAGGGGACCCCCGGCAGCGACGCCACCGATTGCGCCTGGCTGAGCCTGGAAGAGTTGGACGCCCTGGGACCCGACGCCGCCTATCCGGACGTCCGGCGTCTGGCGGCGCTGGCGCTGGGCGTCTTCACGCGCCTGGAGATCGCGCGCGGCGCCGCCGGGGAAGAGGAGGCGCCGGAGGCGCGACAGCGGGGGGCAGGGGCATGACCATCCGCCTGATGGTGTTCGGGGACAGCTTCGTGGCCGGTGTCGGCGACCTGCATTGCCGCGGTTGGGCTGGGCGGGCGGCGGCCAAGGCCGGCGCGCGGGGAACGCCGCTGATCCTGTTTCCGCTGGGCATTCCCGGACAGACCACGCCGGAGATCGCCGCCCGATGGCGGGCCGAGGCCGAGGCGCGACGCCACCCCGACGGCCCCACGCGGCTGGTCTTTTCCTTTGGAAGCAACGACTGCGCGACGGCGGAGGGCGGCGGTCCCCGCGTCGCCCAACGGGACACCCTGGCGGCGGCGCGGATCATGCTGGAGGCGGCGCGCGCCTGGGCGCCGGTGCTGGTGATCGGTCCCCTGCCCATCGGCGACGATTCCGACGCCGATGCCCGTGTCGCCGCGCTTTGTCCGGCGCTGGGGGCCTTGTGCGGCGACCTGGGCGTTCCCTACCTGCCGGTCTTCGAGACCATGCGGTGCGAGACCGCCTGGACCGAAGGCGCGGCCCGCGACGACGGCACCCATCCCGACGGCACGGGCTACAACGCGCTGGCCGCCCTGGTCGATGCCTGGACGCCGTGGCGCGAGGTCGTCGGTTAGGAGCGCGAGGGTCGGGCGTTTGGAAACGCGCGGTCCGGCGACCGGGCCGGTCAGTCGCGTTCCCGGATGTTGCCGAAGCGGTCGACCTCGTAGCGGGGGCGGGACTGGTAGACCTCCAGCGGCGAGGCCGCCGTCGGGGCCAGCCGCTTCCAATTGACGCGCGGCACCTCGAACAGGCTGACGGGACCCAGCGACACCTGCCGGTTCTGGATGGTCAGGGGCAGGGTCATGACCGGACCCTTCTCCCCCTGGTGCGCGTTCTGGGCCAGGGTGCCCAGGACCACGCGGGCCATGGTGGCGTCGCGGGCGCGCACCACGTCCTGCTCCTCCAGCCGCGCGAGCGCGTCGAAGAAACCGGCGACGTGCGACGACAGGGCGCCGACCGGCTGCATGGCGTCGTCCAGGGCCAGGGTGCCGCCGACCGAGATTTCCAGCGGCGGCCAATCGGCGTATAGCCGGTCCACCTCCACCACGCCGCCGTCGTCCCGCCATTGCAGCAGGGCGTCGTAGAAGCTCCGGTCCTCGGCCAGCGGCCCCAGGACCCGGGCGTCGAGCAGCAGTTCACTCCAGGTCCGCCCGAGGGGGGCGCGGCTGTCCGGTGGCAGGGTCAATCCCTTGCCGGACAGAGCCAGCGAGAAGACCGCCGTCTTGATGTCCACCGGCTCCGGCGTTTCCAGGCGGGTCCAGGCGCCGTCCAGGCGGTCCAGGGTCAGGGCGGGAGCGTCCTGGCGCGGCGTGCCCGAGGCGTCGAGGGCCGAGAAAGGCACCGCCGTCAGGGCCTCGACGGCGACGGACACGCCTTCGACGGCGCCGTCGGAGGTGGTATGGACGCGGGCTTCCAGCGTCTTGCCGTCGATTTGCCAGCGCCCGTCGCGGCCCAGGTCCAGGCGCAGCGGGGCCGGAGAGCGCAGGGCCGGCGCCGCCGTCTCCCAGACCATGGCGTCCAGGCGCAGGGAGTCGGCTTCCAGGACCCAGTCGCCCAGTCCCGGCGGCGGGGCGATGTGCGGCGCCGCCAGGGTGACACGGATCTTGAGCGGGAAGCCGCTGACCTCCAGGCCCTGGTGGCGGATGGTCCAGCCGTTCTCGCGCTGCGTGGCGAGCCAAGCGTCGGCGGCGGTCTTCAGGGAGTCGGCGCCGAAGAACCACAGCACCGCGTACCCGGACAGCAGGGCGACCAGGAGCAAGGGCAGGGAGGCGAACTTGAAGGCGTTTTTCAACATGGTCGGGGCAGTGTAGCGTTCGCCGCGGGTGCCGGGGAGGGAAAATCCGCCGTCGACCGTCGGCGCGCGGCTTTCCCCTTGCGGGACAGGGGGCGCGACCACCATAACGGAGCAGGATCCGTTTCCCGCCATGTCATGGCGCGGCGTGCCGCGTCGCGTCGTGTCATCGCGCGGCGTATCGGTAAGGAGATCGTATGAGCAGACCCGTTTCCCGCCTCCTGGTGGTCGAAGGCAATACCGCCGACAGCCGCCGCGCCATGGCCGCCGCCGGATGCGCCGTGTCCGGCGAGGGCTACGCCGCGACCCTGGCGCGCCTGGACCCCGGCGCCGAGGTCACCATCCTGCGGCCCACCGACGGCGAGACCCTGCCGCCGGGGGTGACGCTGGGCGGCTTCGACGGTATTTGCTGGACCGGCTCGGCGCTGAATGCCTGGAAGGACGAACCGGCGGTGCGGGCGCAAGTGGATCTGATGCGCGCCGCCTATGCCTCCCAGGCGCCGATCTTCGGCAGTTGCTGGGGCTTGCAGGTGGGCGCCGTCGCCGCCGGTGGGCGCGTCGAAAGCAATCCGCGCGGTCGGGAATTCGGCCTGGCCCGCAAGATCGCCTTGACCCAGGTCGGGCGGACCCATCCGCTCTATGTGGGAAAAGGCGACGTCTTCGACGCCACGGCCATCCATTCCGACGAGGTGACGGCCCTGCCGCCCGGCGCCCTGGTCCTGGCGTCCAACCGCCACAGTGCCGTTCAGGCCGCCGAGATCCACCATGCCGGGGGCGTCTTCTGGGGGGTCCAGTACCATCCCGAGTTCGATCTGCGGGAGATCGGCCTCTACGCCGCCCGCTACGCCGACATCCTGACCGACGAGGGGTTCTTCGCCGCGCCCGAGGACGGGCGGACCTTCGCCGCCCAATGCGCTGCGGCGCAGGCGACCGGACGCCTGGACCTGCGCCAGGCCCTGGCCGTGGACGACGACGTCCTCGACGAGTCCACGCGCCTGCGGGAACTGGCCAACTGGCTGCGCGTCATGGTCCATCCCCGCGCCGCCGCGCGAGGATAGGACGCCCATCCCCGCGCCGGGGCGTGGGGATGGGGCCGAGGGACGCGAGGCGTCCGGTCAGTCCGTCAGTTCGGCGCGCCCGGCGAATTCGTCCAGCGCCTCGGGGTTGGCGAGGGCTTCCTTGTTTTTCACTGGTCGTCCGTGGATGACCTCGCGCACGGCCAGTTCGACGATCTTGCCGGACTTGGTGCGCGGAATGTCGGTCACGGCGACCACCTTGGCCGGGACATGGCGCGGGGTGGCGTTCTGGCGGATGGTGGTCTGGATGGCCTTGGTCAGCTCCGGCGTCAGGTCCACGCCGTCGCGCAGGCGCACGAAGAGGACCACGCGCACGTCGTTGTCCCAATCCTGGCCGACCACCAGGGCCTCGACCACTTCGTCCAGCTTTTCCACCTGACGGTAGATCTCCGCCGTGCCGATGCGCACGCCGCCGGGGTTCAGGGTGGCGTCGGAGCGCCCGAAGACGACGATGCCGCCGGTTTCGGTCAGGGCCACATAGTCGCCGTGGGTCCAGATGTTCGGGTACTTGTCGAAATAGGCCTCGCGGAACTTCTTGTCGCCCGGATCGTTCCAGAAGCCGATGGGCACGCAGGGGAACGCCTTGGTACAGACCAGTTCGCCCTTTTCGCCGCGCACCGGCTTGGCGTCGTCGTCGAAGACGTCGACCGCCATGCCCAGGCCGCGCTTCTGGATTTCGCCGCGATAGACCGGGCTGATCGGGCTGCCCAGCATGAAGCAGGACAGGATGTCCGTGCCGCCGGAGATGGAGGCCAACTGTATGTCGGCCTTCACGCTCTCGTAGACGTAGTCGAAGCTTTCGGGAACCAGCGGCGAGCCGGTGGAGCACATCAGGCGCACGGTCTTCAGGTCGTGGCTGGTCTTCGGTTCCAGCTCCGCCTTCTTGATGGCGTCGATCCACTTGGCCGAGGTGCCGAACAGTGTCATGCCCTCGGCGTCGGCGTAGTCGAACAGGATGATGCCCGACGGGTAGAAGGGCGAGCCGTCGTAGAGCAGTAGGGTGCTTTCGGTCGCCAGGGCGGCCATCAGCCAGTTCCACATCATCCAGCCGCAGGTGGTGAAGTAGAAGACGCGGTCGCCGGGCTTCTCGTCGCAATGCAGCAGGTGTTCCTTCACCTGTTGCAGCAGGGTGCCGCCGTGGCCGTGGACGATGCACTTGGGCACGCCCGTGGTGCCCGACGAGAACATGATGAACAGCGGGTGATCGAAGGGCAGGCGTTCGAAGGCGACCTCGCCCGGCGTGATGCCGTCCAGGAAGGCGGCCTCGGTCACGCCGCCCTCGATCATCGACACGTCCGGCGCCTCGCCGACGTAGGGGACGACGACGACCTTTTCCAGGGACGGGATCCTGGCCCGGATGGCGGCGGCCTTTTCGCGCACGTCGTGAGTCTTGCCGTTGTAGTGGTAGCCGTCCACCGTGACCAGGACGCGCGGCTCGATCTGGCCGAAGCGGTCCAGGACGCCCTGCACCCCGAAGTCGGGCGAGGCCGACGACCAGACCACGCCCATGGCGGTGGCGGCCAGCATCCAGATGGCGGTTTCGGGCATGTTGGGCATATAGCCGCAGACGCGGTCGCCCTTTTTCACGCCCATGGCCGTCAGGGCCTGCTGGACGCGCGACACCTCGGCCAGGACCGCGCCGAAGGTCAGACGCCGCTTCACCTTGTCCTCGCCCCAGAAGACCATGGCCTCGGCGGCGGCGTCGCGCGGGCGCAGCAGGTTTTCGGCGTAGTTGACGCCGCCGCCGGCGAACCACTTGGCGCCGGGCAGCTTGCCGATGTCGTCGACCACCGGTCCCGGACCCTTGTCGCCGATGATCCCGGCGAAGTCCCACAGCGCGTTCCAGAACTCGGGCGCATGGTCCACCGACCACCGCCACAGGCTGTCGTAGGAGTCCGTTCCGGCGCCGTGATCGGCGTTCACCTTGGCCATGAAGGCGGCGAGGTTGGACTGGCGGATGCGCTCTTCGGACGGCTGCCAGAGCAGTTTGCTGGACACGGCTGTTTCTCCCGGATTGGTCTTTGACGGTCTTCGTTGGCGAGAGTTTGCACATTCCGGGGCCGCTCGCCAAGGCACGGTTTCGCTGGCGTTCGGCTGCCGTAACGGAACCTTCCGTTTGCCTTCGGGCCGTTCGGGGGGCATGGTCTTGGGCATCATGGCACAGGTTTTTCCCTCCCGAAGGCACCGGACCGCCGTGCCGGGTCCGCGGTCGCGGACGGTCGCGCCGCCGCCCGGACGTCGCCAAGAGCAAGGAGACGGACCATGACCTCCGCCTCGGTGGCGGCGGCCTGGCGCGGCCTGCCCGGCAACGTGCGCGGCGCGGCCTGGATGGTGGTCGCGGCGGTGGCCTTCGCGGCCATGGGCGCCTGCATCAAGATCCTGGGCCGCGACCTGCACGGCATGCAAGTGGCCTTCTTCCGCGCCGGGTTCGGCTTCTTGACCGTGCTGCCCATCGTCGCCCGACAGGGCCTAGGCGTCCTGGCGACCAAGCGATGGTCACTGCATGCGCTGCGCGTCACCGCGGGCACCGGGGCCATGCTGTGCATCTTCACCGCCATCACCCTGATGCCCCTGGCGACGGCGACGGCCATCGCCTATGCCCGCCCCCTGTTCCTGGTCGTGCTTGCCGTCCCCTTCCTGGGTGAGCGGGTGCGCTGGCGGCGCTGGACGGCGACGCTGGTCGGCTTCGGCGGGGTGATGCTGATCCTGCGGCCCGGCGCCGGGGTCATGGAACCGGCGGCCCTTCTGGCCCTGCTGGCCGCCGGTCTGATGGCCGTGGCCATGGTCTGCATCAAGAGGTTGTCGGGCACCGACCGGCCCCTGACCATGCTGGCCTGGTTCACCATCGGCGGCGTCGTCGCCGCGACGCCCTTCGCCCTGGTCGTCTGGCGGACGCCGACCGTCGAGCAGCTGGGCCTGGCGGCGGTGATGGGGGCGCTGGGGACCCTCGGGCAGTACGCCGTGATCCGGGCCTTCCGAGTCGGCGAGGCGACGGCGGTGGTCCCCTTCGACTATGCGCAGCTTCCCATGGCCTGGGCCTGGGGCGCCTTCCTGTTCGGCGAGGCCGTCAGCGCCTGGACCTGGGTCGGCGCGGGCGTGATCATGGCGGCCAACCTTTATATCGTGCATCGCGAGGCGCGGCGGAAAGAGGCGCCCCCGGCGTCCGCTCCGCCCGAGGCGCCGACCGAAGAGGGCGGCGGGCGCCGGGACCGGGAAGGAAGAGGACCATGACCGCGCGGGACGATCTCCGACAGCTCATCGAGGCCGCCGACCGGGCCACCACGGCGGAGGACTTCGATGCCTTGATGGCGTTTTACGCCGAGGACGCGACCTTGGTCGTGAAGCCTGGGCTGATGGCGACGGGCAAGGACCGCGTCCGCAAGGCATTCGAGGCCATCGCCGCCCACTTCGGGAATCGTCTGCGTGTCCGCCAGGGCCGCATGGAAGTCGTGGAGGGCGGGGATACGGCCCTCGTCGTCATGGAGACGATCCTGGAGAGCGACGCGGACCCGGCGCCCGTCGTCCGGCGGGCGACCTATGTCTTCCGCCGGTCGGAGGACGGAGGGTGGCTCTGCGTGGTGGACAACTCCTACGGTACCGCCCTGCTCGACGGGTGAGGCGACCCGGGGGACGTGGCGGCGCGTCGGGACGGAAAAAGGGCCCGACTTCGCGCGGCGCGGTCGGGCCCTTTGTCGGCGCGGCGATCGGTGGCGTCCCGGTTACGGGCGGTCCGCCTCGCGGGTCTGCGACATGGCCAGTTCCACCGGATGCGGCGCCAGGGCGGCGGTGTCCAGGGCGGCGAGCTGGTTGGCGTCCATGATGACGTGCAGGGTATGGACGTAGTCGGAGCCGCGCTCGGAGTAGCGGGTCAGGGTCTGGGCTAGACGCGGACCGGCGGGCTCCTGGCCGGCCTTGCGCATGGCGGCGCGGGCGACCCGGAACTCGGCGTAGGCGCGGTGGCTGGTCAGGTTGCGGGCGTAGGCCTGGACGGCCTGAAGCAGGCTCGGGAACGCCTTGATGCCGTGGGAGGCTCCGGCCTTGCGGTCCCGCGGCACCAGGGCGCTGTCGGCGTCCCAGGTCCACTGGCCGAACAGGGCGTTGCCCTGGCGGGCGAAGCGCGAGGTTCCCCAGCCGCTTTCCTCCGCCGCCTGGGCTAGGGCCAGGGATGGCGGAATGATGTCGACCCGCTGCAACAGCTTGCGGACGTCGACGGTCTTCAGGCCGTATTCCTCGGCCTTGTCGGCCAGCCACCGCTCGTCGGCGGGATGGATGCGGCCCTCGGCCTTGCGGGAGGCGATTTCCAGGATGCGCGCGCGGTCGGCGGCGATTTCCTCGTTCACCCGCAGAACCAGCGGCAGCATGGTGCGCAGGAAGACGCTCTTCTTGAGGTCGACGTCGGCGGTTTCCTTCAGGTCATGCGGAACCGTGGCCAGGAACACCCGCGGCACCTGAAGGCCGGAGGCGGCGCCGTCCAGCCCGTAGCCGAGGTCTTCGTAGAGGCGATGCACGGCGTCCACGTCCAGGTGCGCCTGGACGCCGTCCCGCGGGGCCGTGTCGCGCGGCGCCGGGCGCTCGGCCACGACGGGGCTCAGCTTCAACAGGCGGGCGGTCGGAGCGGTGGGCACGCTGCCGCTCACGCGGGTGGCGATCTCGCCCCCGGCGCGGGTGCCGGTCCAGGCGCCGGTCCAGGTGCTCAGGGCCTCGGGAAGGGCGGCGCCGTAAAGTCCGGCGACACAGGCGCCGAGCAGCCCGGCGGCGAAAATGTCGAAACGATGCTTGGCCATGGCCGTCATGGTCTCCTTGCCGACCGGGACTCATCGGAGGATGGGGTCCGATGATATGCCCCGGAACCGGTCGGTGCCGGTCCGGCAACTCTGCCGCCCGTTTGTCAGACGTTCGTAGGCGGCGCGTGACTGGTGTCACCCTTAGGCCCCGCGGCTCCGCCGCGCGACGCGGTCGGAGGGACGGAACCGGCTCAACATTCACCTGTGCCGCTTCTGCGGCGGGGTCACTTTTGCCTCATCCTGTGGCAAAAGGAAGGCGATGTAGGGTCCTTGCGTACGCTCCGGCGCGGTTCTTCCGGCGGAGGTGCGTCTGGGTCTAATATAGTCCCCGACCGGCGGGGTCAACCAGTGGAAACACCCCACCCTTGGCGGGCGTCTCAACGATTGCCCGCAACCTGTTGTTCCCGAACCACATCCGGGCGGGAA
>CAZFRK010000099.1:0-9571 GCA_964521375.1 uncultured Rhodobacterales bacterium | reverse complement strand
GGTCGCCCGGCGGCCCCGTCCGGCCTCCAGGACCGTCGCCAGGATCGGCGCGGCCGCCCCGTCTCGGCGGTCGGGCGGCAGGGCCATGAGGGCCGTCGCGGCGATGTCCTCGGCCATCCAGGGGGCCACCAGCGCCGCGGCTCCGGCGAGGTCGGCGGCATGCGCGGGGAAGCGCGCGACGGCGTCACCAAGCGCCGCCAGGACCGCCGTGCCATCGCCCGCGTCCAGGGCCACCGCCAAGGCGGGCCGCAGCATTTCCAGGGGTGCCTCGTCCGCTCGCGCCCCGGTGGGGCCGACCGTGAGCAAGTGGGCGCAAAAGGCCAGCAGGACGACCGGAGCCGCCCCTCCCATTCGCCTCGTCATCCCCCTTCCCCATCGGTGCGTTGGACCCTACGGTCTCAGGATAGCAAACCTGGGCGGGTTTCCCACCCATCGACACGCGCAAAAGGCATTCTTCCCGAAAATGCGAGCGATACTCATGTGAAAAAAGTACGCGCCACCTCTTGCAACCTGGGGCGCGCGCCTTATGTCAGGGGTGACCAGACTCCCCCAATTCTCGGTCAACCCCTCCAAGCGGCGGCAGATTCCCCCAGTCTGCCGCCGTTTCTCCGTCCGCGCCCCGACGCCCGCCGCCCCTCCGTCCCATGCCGGGGTCGCCAAAAAGAACCCCGCGACGGCATGGTCACCGGCGGGGTTCAGGCAAGGGAAGGGTCGGAAGGACCGGAGGCGGCCTAGGGATCCGAGGGAGGATGTCCGTGGTCCTGCCCGTTCTGGTCGCCGCCGTTCATCCGCTTGGCCTTGCCCAGGGGGATGTTCGCATGGGCGTCGGCGAAGGTTTCCAGGTCGCTCACCGAAACGCGCCAATCCCGACCGACCTTGATCGCCCTCAGCTTGGAATGACGAATCCAGTCGCCCACCGTGCGGGGGGTGACTTTCATGCGGTCGGCCACTTCCTGAACCGTCATCAAGGGCTCTCGAAACATAGCTTTCTCCCGGGTGACAGACGAATCCGCGCGGGCTTCGCGCCGACACCGCGCCGAAATGGGTCACGGGTGCGGTCCGGGGCGCGCGCGTCATTCTTCTGAGAACGACAACGTCCGGACGCCGTCCTCCGTTGCGGAAAAGGAGCACGTCTGGAAACCACCGCCGTCGCGCCTTAGACTCAAGGGTGCCCCCGGTTTTTCCGAAGAACGCCATGACGCGACCGCCCGTTCCCCCATCCGACGCCTCCGCCGGCCCGCCGCCCGCCGCCTCGGCACGAAGGCCCGTCCTCCGACGCCTTGGGCGATGGGCGGCTCGCCTTATGCTGGCCCTCGGCCTGCTGCTGGCCGGACCACTGGCGACCATGGCCCTCGGGCCGGTCGACCCGCGCGGCGACTGGAGCCGGGCCACCCGCGAGTCCAGCGGCCTGGCGCCGACGCCCGCCGGAACGCCCGAAGCGGTGGTCCAGGTCTATGCCGCGCGCACCTTCGGCTGGCGGGGCGCCTTCGCCGTCCACACTTGGCTGGCCGCCAAACCGACGGGCGCCGACCGCTACACCCGCTACGAGGTGATCGGCTGGCGGGCCTATCGGGGCGGCTCGGCGGTGTCGGTCAGCGCCACGCCGACGCCGGACACCCAATGGTACGGCGCCGACCCGTGGCTGGTGCGCGACCTGCGCGGCCCGGCGGCGGAGGCCGTCATCGGCCGCCTGAACGGCGCCGTGGCGGCCTATCCCTGGGCGACCACCTACCGCGCCTGGCCCGGCCCCAACAGCAACACCTTCATCGCCTTTCTGGGTCGGGCCATTCCCGATCTCGGCCTGACCATGCCGCCGCTCGCCGTCGGCAAGGATTACATCGACGGCCTGTCCGCCCAGGCCACCCCGGGCGGTGGCTGGCAGGTGTCGGCCTGGGGCGCGGCGGGCCTGCTCGCCGGGGTCGAGGAAGGGCTGGAGGTCAACATCCTGGGTCTGGTGCTGGGCGTCGATCCCTCGGCCCCCGCCCTGTCCCTGCCCGGCTTGGGGCGACTGGGAGGCGCCGGATGACCCCCATCGACAGACCGCGCTGGCAAAGGCTGCTGTTCGGAACCCTGGGGCTGATCTTCGTCGGCCTGGGGCTGGCCGGAGCCGTCCTGCCGGTGCTGCCGACGACGCCCTTCCTGCTGCTGGCGCTCTGGGCCTTCGCGCGATCGTCGCGACGGCTGCACGACTGGCTCTACCACCATCCGCGCTTCGGTCCCGGCCTGCGGGCGTGGCGCGACCATGGCGTCGTGCCCCGACGCGCCAAGGTCGCCGCCGTCGGCTTCATGACCGCCTCCATGATCTACGTGGCGGGCTTCTCCAAAGCGCCGCCGGTCGCCGTCGCGGTCATGGCCGTCTCGCTGATCGCCGTCGCCCTATGGCTCATCCGCCGCCCCGAGGCCCCGCCGACCAAGCCCCCCGACGCCGCGACGCCGACCCCCACGGTGGAGGGATGACTTGACGCCGCGCCGCCGCTCGCCTCTCATGCCCCCATCATGAGCCAATCGCCCAGCATCATCGCCTTCAACAAGCCCTACGGCGTCCTCAGCCAGTTCACCGAGGACGTTCCCGGCCAACGTACCCTGTCCGAATTCGGCCTGCCCGCCGGACTCTATCCGGTCGGACGGCTGGACCGCGACAGCGAGGGGCTTTTGCTGCTGTCCAACGACGGCGCCTTCATCGACCGCGTCCTGACGCCCAAGCGCGGCCATCCGCGCACCTATCTGGCCCAGGTGGAGAACATCCCCGACGACGAGGCCCTGGCCTTTCTGCGCGAAGGCGTGTCCATCCGCGTCGGCGGCAAGACCTATCGCACCCGCCCCTGTCAGGCCGAGCTGATGGTCGAGGAACCGGATCTGCCGCCGCGCGATCCGCCCATCCGCCACCGCGTCGCCATTCCCACGGCCTGGCTGCGCCTGACCCTAACGGAAGGCAAGAACCGGCAGGTCCGCCGCATGACCGCCGCCGTCGGCTTCCCGACCCTGCGCTTGGTCCGCATCCAGATCGGCCACCTGCCCTTGGGCGACCTGGCGTCCGGCGCTTGGCGCCCGGTTTCGTCGCGGGACGTGCTTGGCTAGAGCGATCACGCCCCAACGTTCCGAGGCTTGGCGGTCGTCGCCCGCTCGCCTACCCTGGCGGCATAACAGCCCCTGGAGAGGAACCGCCCGCCCATGTCCGACCCCGTGCTCTACGATCAGGACGGCCACGTCGTCACCCTGACGCTGAACCAGCCCGAAACGCGTAACGCCATCACCGACATCGCCGTCATCGACGCCCTTTGCGCCGCCGTGGAGCGCGTTCGCGCCGACTTGACCGTACGCTGCGTCATCATCACCGGGTCGGGGAAGGGCTTTTCCTCGGGCGGCAACCTGAAGCATATGCGCGACCGCCAGGGCACCTTCGACGGCGACGCCCTGACCGTGCGCGACAACTACCGCAAGGGCATTCAGCGCATTCCCCTGGCCGTCTGGGACCTGGAGGTACCGACCATCGCCGCCGTCAACGGCCCGGCCTACGGCGCCGGGTGCGACCTGACGCTCATGTGCGACATCCGCATCGCGGCGGAGGAAGCCACCTTCGCCGAGAACTTCGTCAAGGTCGGCATCATTCCCGGCGACGGCGGGGCGTGGCTTCTGCCCAAGCAGGTCGGCCTGTCGCGGGCCGCCGAAATGGCCTTCACCGGCGAACCCATCGACGCCGCCACGGCGCTGGACTGGGGCCTGGTGTCCAAGGTCGTGCCCCAGGATCGGCTGCTACCCGAGGCCAAGGCCCTGGCCGCCCGCGTCGCCGCCAACCCGCCCAAGGCGCTGCGCATGACCAAGCGCCTGATGCGCGAGGGCCTGCACGCCCGCCTGGACACGCTGCTGGAAATGTCCGCCGCCTTCCAGGGCGCCGCTCACCAGACCCGCGACCACGCCGAAGCCGTGGCCGCGCTGCTGGAAAAGCGCGCCCCGACTTTTACCGGGGACTGACCTTTACCGGGGACTGACCGGGCACCAGATGGAGACCTCGGACAGGACAGGACGGGGCGGAGGACGAAGCGCCGGGGACCCGGCGCGGCCTCCGCCCCGTCCTGGGCGGCGTGCCCGAAACGTGACAGCGCCATGATTAGCCGCGCACGACCGATCTCTTTGCGCTACCTTGGGGCAAAGGGCGGTCCGGACCGGACCCTATCGTTCAGCCTTCGGACGGGCAGGATGGCACAAGCGGACTACGACCATCTCCTTCACATCAAGAGCCACGCGGATCTGACGCTCTACGAGCTGATCCCGACCGTCGTCTGGATCTTCGACCTCGACAAGCACGGCTGGTGGTGGGGCAACGCCGCCGCCTTGCGCTTCTGGGGCCTGGACACCCTGGACCAGTTGGTGAACAAGGATCTGTCCGGCGACACCCAGGGCGCCCGCGACCGCACGCGCCAGACCTTCGACCTCGCCGCCCGCGACGGCCTGACCGTCGACCCCTGGACGACCTATCCCCAGGGCAAGCCGAAGACCGTCTATATGATGCATCGCGCGGTCCTGGTCGGGCCGGACAAACACCGCGCCATCATCGCCTACATCAACGAAGAGGTGGATCTGGGCCAGACGCCGGAAAACCTGCTTCTGGTGGAGGCCATGCGCTATACCACCGTGCTGGTCACCAGCTTCACCCTGGAGGGCGCGCCGGTGGTCGAGAACCCGGCGGCCACCGAGGCCTACAAGTCCATCGACCCGCGCAAGCTACCCAGAGGCGCCTCGGTCTTCGAGGCCCGCTTCGTCGTCCCCGGCGAAGGCCGCCGGTGCCTGACGCGCGCCTTGGACACCCAGGGGGGCCGCTGGACGCACGACATGCGGACCGACGGCGGCATCCGCCGCCATACGCTCGATATCCGCCGGACGCGCCATCAGCTGACCGGGGAACCGCTCTTGCTGGTCGTGGAATATGACGTCACCGACCTGCACGAGGCCCTGGACGCCGCCGAACAGGCCCAGGAAAAACTGCGCCAACAAGCCCATTACGATGCCTTGACCGGCCTGCCGAGCCTGCATCTTCTCCAGGAACGCGCCACCGCCCTGCTCGCCCAGGCACAAAGGCACGGCCAGCGCCTGGCCGTCATGTTCATCGACCTGGACGGCTTCAAGGGCGTCAACGACACCCACGGCCACGACGCCGGAGACGCCGTGCTCAAGGTCGTCGCCGACCGCTTCTCGGCCTGCCTGCGTTCCAGCGACCACGTCGCCCGCGTCGGCGGCGACGAGTTCGTCGTCCTGGTCTCCGACATCACGGCGGCGGTCTCCGCCGAAACCGTGGCGGAGAAACTCATCGCCTGCCTGTCGGAGCCGATCCCCCTTCCCGGCGTCGCGACGCCCGTCACGGTCGGCGCCAGCGTCGGCATCGCCTATTACCCCGACCAGGGCCGCGACATGCACGGCCTGCTGAAGGCCGCCGACCAGTCCATGTACTGCGTCAAGAAGGCCGGAAAGGGCGACTACCGGGTGGCGTGAGGACGGGCGCTCTGGGAGCATCTCCTAACGCGCGGCGGCTGGTCTGACGCCCCCACGCCGCCCCAGACCAAAGCCGACACGATACAAATCCGGCGTATTGACGCGACCATCCTTCATCGTCTCGAAGATTCCCAGGCGCTGGAGATCTTCCCGAATTCCCCGCCATCCTTCATCTTGATGCTGAGGAGGCAGGGCATCCGTAGCGATTTGCTCCGGTCCTTTCGGGAAGGCCGTGCCCCATTTTTCTTCGATCAGATCGAACCCACAGGGCACGGTCACGCCCCGCAGGGGCTCCATGAGTTTAATCACCCAGGGATAGTCTTCCCTCATTTCTTGGACGCGAATTTCCGAGGCTTTCTGGACGCCCCGCTTAATACCCTCGTAGTGCAGGGGGTAGGGATAATCCGCGTAGCCCTCGGCGGAGACCTCGGCAGCAGCCGAAATAGCAGCAAGAAACGAACGTGGCGAGGTCTGTCCCCGTGTGTCGGCCAAATGCCCCACCGACCAGATGTAGGGAACGCCACGCCGACGGTCCCGCCCCATCCACTTCCCGGCTAGAGCTTCGAACAAGGCTTTCTGTACAGCCGTCTCGCGTTTGGTGCTCTCCAACAAACGCCACGACTCTCCACGCCTAACAGGCCCATCCGGTACCACGCTTCGATAAACCCCTCGCAAATGCTCCCCCGCATCGCCTGGAGCATTGCACAACAGTTGCCACAGCAACCCGTGAAGGTCATGGCGCGCCCAGGACAATTCGACCCGCGTCGCCAAAAGCTTGGAGGCATCGGGGAAGTCCGTGACCGTGCGGTCGAACTGGTCGTTTCGCAGAAAAACCTTCCCATGCAGCATGGGAAAGGACTTCAACTGCAAGATGACACGCAACAGGTCGCGAACAATCCGGTCCATGATGCGCCAATCCCGGCTGGTCCGGTCCAGCGCATCGAAGACGATCAGCCCTTGCTGCCTACTTTCCAACAGAGACCGATTGGCGTCCTCTTTCAGGCGGGCGAACGCCTCAGTTTCGGAGACGACCCAGTCGACCGTTTCCCGCCAAGAGTGACCAGGAATCTCCCGGTCAACAAGAGACGCGAGCCACCGTGCCACCACGGCACGCCAGACATCGTACGGCTCTTTCCCTGCCGCCAAGAGAGTTGCGAAAGTGTCGCCATCGGGATAGGCGGCAATCTCGGATTGTGTGCCAAAGCCCGCATAGACCCGCGCATTGGAAAGCTCGGAAACTGATGGTCTCAACTGCTGACGGATGTCTTCACTTCTCAGCGCGGAGGCCCAGAACGACTTCCCGACGCCACGGGACCCGATCACCAGATTACAGTCCAGCCGCAACGCCTTGAGATGGGCCGGCGGCACGTAGACCTGCCCCACGTCCGGAATCTCTCCATAGTTGGAGGTCAGTATGGGCAACGCGTCAATGATCGCGGCGCGAATATCCGGGACGTTCATGCCTGTTCCTCTCCGCCGCCCCCGGCCAAATCACCAAGCCCCGTAAGGAGGTTCCCGAAGACTTCGGCGACCCGATCCGGCTCGATCGACGATAGACCGTGATGGAGCGACCGCATAACGGCAAAATTCCGATGCCACCTGACATGCCAGGGATAGTGCGGCGCCGCCTCGTCGTGCTGATCAAAACTCCAGCGGTCCCCGGTCGTGGGCTCTCCGGCGGGAACTTCGTCGTACAATTCCTCGGAAAACGCCGTCCACGCGCTTTCCAGAAGCCCCCTGGCGTATTCGGCGCCACCAACCTCGGGGATCATGGACCCCACCACTTGAAGGCGTTCACGGATATCCTGGACGACCCCGGCCTTGCGCCAATGTTGGAACAGAATCCGATACCCGGCCCAGGTCTGCTCCCCATCTATGGAAAACAACAACACGGTCGAAGCCCCCAGATCGGTGACACAGGCCGAAGCAACCTCGTCAATTCCGGCGCGGGAATCGATCAGAACCACATCAGGCCGTATGCGCTCTTCCAAGGCATTCAGAAGCCTCACCAATCGCGCGGACCATGCTTCACGCCGCCCGTCATCCTGGCTCTTGGGCATCCAGACCCGACCGAGCTTGGGGATGTACTCCCCCGCGTCGGCCCCATGCGCCGGCACGACGTAGATATCGCCGTTGTGGGACAATTCGCTGGTGGCGATCATGTCGCCGATCACAGCCTCTCCATTATCGACCAGATCCTCGACCAGCCAGTCGGTGATACCGAACTTGGGCCGTCTATCCTCGGGGAGGAGTGACGACGATAAACCTGGAGACTCCAGGTCCATGTCCAAGACAAGAACGCGCTTCCCGCTTTCGGCCAAGGCCCAGGCCGAAGCGGCCAAACTGGTAGAGCGGCCCACGCCTCCCTTTATGGAGAAAAAGACGATCCTCGGGGCACCGTTCGCCGTATTCGCGACCTGGGACCACGTACTCTCCATGGCAAGACGGTCGGCCATGAACACATCTTGCACCCCTTCGAGAGCAAAGGATGGTGCCTCCTTGATCACGCCCTCCATATCCGGCTCGAACAGCACCATTCGGTCCTTGGGGTAGGCATGTTGGCCGAGACCCTCCGAAAGAGCCGCACCGACGCGGGATAGGATTGCCTCCGCCTCTTCTTGTCCCCGTAGGTCGTCTTTGACGATCAGGCGCACACGTCCCATGAGATCGCGATTCACCAGAATGGGCCTCACCGCTTCAAGCTCGTTGGCGTACAGCCCCAGAACGTCCGCTACGATCCCCGCAATATCGTCGAAGGTGCTCATGACAAAAGCCCATCTCTTTCCGCCCGTCCAAGAAGCGAACGAACACGCCCAGCAGCGTCGCGATGAGGACTCACCCGGCCCCGATCAAACTCACTCTGAAGCGCATATCGCTGAGTGGCATGCCAGTTTCCGAACGAATTCTCTCCATCCAAACCATAGCCGCTTGCCTGAGGACGTCCGGAACGGAAGGTCTCGTAACGATCCCAGATCTTGTCGGCGTGCACCTTGTACTTTTCTTCCTTAGGGTCACCCGATGACTTGGTCTCCATGCCAAAAGCGACCATCAAACGCTTCAAGCCACATTCCGCTGATATTCCGAAGAGATGATCGGCGTTTGCCCAACGTTCAGCGTTGTACAGCCGCTCGGCATCCTCAAAGTGTCGCAGACAAGCGTCATGGAAATCGGACTTCATGCGGACCGTGCCCTCCCCGGACTAGCGGAACAACTAGAAGGCATTTTTCCTGGAAATTCAATGGAGAGAAGCGCAGCCCACTAAGGCTTCCGGGTCGCCAGCCAGACACCGCCGCCGATGAGAAGCGAACCGGCGATCTTTTCCAGCAGGCGGACGCGGTGGCGGGCCAGCATGCCGCCCGCCCGTCCGGCGGCGAGCGCGTAGAGGCTGTCGAAGATCGCCGCCGTCACCATGAAGGTGCCGCCCAGCAGGACCGTCTGCCAAAAGGCGCTGCCCGCCGGATCGACGAAGGGCGGGATGAAGGCGCCGAAGAAGAGCAGCGCCTTGGGGTTCGACCAGATGACCAGGACGCCCTGCCAGAACCAACGGGCCGGAGTGCCCGCCGGGCCATCGGCCTTGGCCTCGCCCAGCTTTCCGTCGCTGCGCCACAGCTTGATGCCCAGCCACACCAGATAGGCCGCGCCCAGCCAGCGGATGACCTCGAACAGCTCGGCCATGACGGCGATCACCGTGGACAGGCCGAGGCCCAGCGCCACCACCATGACCGCCAGGCCCGCTTGGGTCCCGGCGACGTTCATCAGCCCGGCGATGGCGCCGGAGCGCAGCGAGTTGGCGATGATGACCGTCACCGTCGGCCCCGGCACGATGACCAGGGCGATACAGGCGAGGACGAAGGTGGCGTAGGTGAGAAGGTCCATCTCGGTGGCTCCCTATCAATTCAAAGGGAGCGTGGCAGCATTTCCGCGCGACGGCAATGCGGTCCGTCAGGACAAGGACCCCTCGGCCACCAGAACGAAGAAACCCGCTTCGCGGTCACGAAGCGGGTTCCAGAGTGGTGCCCGGGGGCGGATTCGAACCACCGACACTGCGATTTTCAGTCGCATGCTCTACCAACTGAGCTACCTG
>CAZFRK010000098.1:0-9600 GCA_964521375.1 uncultured Rhodobacterales bacterium | reverse complement strand
CCAGAACGCCGCCGACGGGAAGATGGCCGCCAAGGCCGCCAACTACGGCACCGACGTCTGGCGCATGGTCGAAAAGAGCCTGCTGCTCCAGATCCTCGACCAGACCTGGAAAGAGCACCTGTTGCAGCTCGACCATCTGCGCCAGGGCATCGGCCTGCGCGCCTATGCCCAGCGCGACCCGCTGAACGAATACAAGGGCGAGGCCTTCGAGCTGTTCCAGCAGATGCTGGCCCATCTGCGCGAACGCGTCACCCAGGTCCTGGCGATGGTCGAATTGCAGACCCAGCCGACCCAGGAAGAGCTGGACGCCCAGCGCGAACAGCAGGAAATGCGCGCCCAGCACCAGTCCCCGGAACAGCAGGTGGGCGGCGGCAGCGTGCCCGGCGCCGAGGAGGCGGCGGGCGGCGCCACCGTGGCGACCCGCCACGCCGCCGCCGAGGTCGACCCCAACGATCCCGCCACCTGGGGCCGGGTGGCCCGCAACGCCCCCTGCCCCTGCGGGTCCGGCAAGAAGTTCAAGCACTGCCACGGCGCCGGAGTCTGACGGTCAAGGTCTGACGATCAAGGTCTGGCGGTCGACACCTGACGAACCGGGCGCGCGAGCGGGCCGCCCGGTTCGACTCGACCCAGGGGCGTTCCCGCCCTATATTGGACTCATCTGGAACGAGAATCGGGGAGGTCCATCATGGACCCGATTCAAACCGCCACCTTCAGCGCCTATTCGCCGTGGGCGCGCAGCGGCGACGCCGCGTCGGTCCGTCAGGATCAGGCGCGCGACGACTCCGCGCGCGTTCAGGAAACGGAACGCGATGACGGCATGGGCACCGGCCTGGGCGAAGACGCCGCCGCCGCCCGGCAGGCCGCCGGGCAGGAAGCCGCCGCCTCGGAGGAAAGCTCCTCCGGCGGGTCCGACGACCGTCGCCAATCCCCCGCCGAGCGCGGCAGCACCTTGAACGTCGTCGCGTGACGCACGGTCGCGTCGCGACTTGGCGCGCGGTGCCTTTATTGTGTGATTAAGGACCATTCATGGCGGAGTCTCTGCGCGGCATCGGCGGACAGGCGTCATCCGGCGCGACGGTCATTCCGGGCCGCGCCCGCACAATTTCCACCAACGACCAGCGCGGCGCCTCCACCAGCCAGCGGGAGCGGGCCTCGTCGCGCACGGTCGCCGAACGCCAGTTCGTCAACCTGGATGGCCGCTCCTTCGACCTGACCGCGCCGCGCGGCACCTACGTCAACCTCCTGGTCTGACCCGGAGATCCGCCCATGCTGACCGACGCCGTCCTTCTCAATCAGGTAAATTCCATGATGGGCCTCGGCGTGACCGGCCTGAAGGTCGCCCAGCAACAGGAGCAGGCCGCCGTGGCCCTGCTTCAGGCGGGGACCGAGGCGACCGCCGCCACCCTGCCGCCACCCGCCGAAGGCAAGGGCACGGTGGTCGACGTCCTGGCCTGACGGCCCGTCCGCCCCCGACGACGCCCGACCAACCGTTCCGGAGCCGTCCGACTCCGGACCGCTGGGCGGTCGGACCTTAGTTTCGGGCCGCTGGGCGGTCGGGCCTCAGTAAGTCCAGGAACTCATGCGCAGGCCGCGGATGGCCGCCCGTCCCTCGTCGTCGGGAACCCGCACGGCCACGAATTCTCCCGCCCATTCCCCCAGAAGCGGCGCCGTCAGGTGGATGTAGACCATCTCCCCCGGCATGGTCTCGATCGCCGAGGCGGAGGCCAGTTGCGTGTTGACGGTGACGATCTGCGTCCCCGCCTCCACGTCCAGCATCAGGACGCCCTTGCCGTCCACGGGGCCGACGCGGCGCCGGTTGACGAAGACCTCGCCCCACGACAGGCCGTCCAGCAGGCCATCGGTATAGATGACCAGACGGGATCGATCCTCCGGCACCGGCGGGGCCACCGTCAAGGCGTCCACCGCCAGCGGATCGCGGGCGCAGCCGACCAGCAGGAGGCCCGCCAGGACCGCCGAAATCAAACGCCACGGGACTGGCCGTCGCGACATGGAACCCCCCTGTGAAAATGCCGTGTTCGAAGACTATCACGGGCCGTCGCCGGGGTGTAGCGGCTCGGCGGGGTCCTAGACCCGCCCGGCCTCGTCCTCCAGGTCGTCCAGGTCCTCGGCGTCGATCACCTTGAGCGCGATGTCGGGCGAAAACCCCTGGCGGGCGAGGGCCGCCATGTCCTTCTCCCGCCGCGCCGCCCGCGCGTCCGGATCGGCGCGGTAGGGTCCCAGGCGACGGCGGCGCGCGTAGGCGACGGCGGCGGTCAGGTCGGGGTTGGCGTCCTCGCCCTGGCCGGTCCGATAGCCCACCTCCTCGGCCAGCGAGGCCAAGGCGTGGTCGATGATGTCCCGGTCGACGCCCTTCTGGGCCAGCTTCATGCGGATGGCCCGCCCCGCCGTGCCGCGCGCGGCCAGGGATCGGGCGCGCGCCTCGGCGAAGGCCGCGTCGTCCAGGAACCCCTGTTTCTGAAGGGTGTCCAGGACCTCCTCAACCCAGGCCGCCGCTTCCTCGGCGTCGCCGCCGTGATGGGCCAGGCTACGCCGGACCTTGGTCGTCAGGACCCGGCGCACGCCCTCGCGGGAGGCGGCGAACCGTTGCAGGTAGTAGACCGCCGCGTTCATCAGCGCGGCGCGCGTCACCTTGCGCGGCGCCTTCCGCTCGCGCGGTGGGCGGTCGGGGTCTCGCGGCGCGTCCAACGGGGCGCCTGGGAGAGAGTCGCGGGTCGGGTCGGACATGGCGGGCGTTTGCAAAGCGAGGAAAGCGGCCTATATGGGCACCTTACGCCCTTGGCCGCGCCGTCGGCCAGGGGCTGCTTGCCATTGCCCGCCTCCGGCGCCTAGTCTGCGCGCCGCATCCGCCCGTTCCGCAGGAGTTTCCCGTCCCATGGACCAGCCGCGCCCCACCACCGCGACCCCCGCGCTCAAGCCGCCCCGCCGCATGGGAGCGGTCAATTGGCGCGGCCTGTGGGAACTCTACCTGAAGGAAGTGCGCCGCTTCACCAAGGTTTGGATGCAGACCGTCGCCGCGCCGCTGGTGACGTCGCTTCTGTTCCTGGCCATCTTCACCCTGGCGCTCGGGCGCGCCGTCGAGACGGTCAACGGCGTGCCCTTCATGACCTTCCTGGCGCCGGGCCTGATCATGATGACCATGGTCCAGAACGCCTTCGCCAACACCTCCTCCTCGGTGATGATCTCCAAGGTTCAGGGCAATATCGTCGATGTCCTGATGCCGCCGCTGTCCGCCCTGGAACTGACGCTGGGCTTCGCGCTCGGCGGCATGACGCGCGGCATCGTCGTCGGCGTGTCGGTCGCCGTCGGCATGAGCTTCTTCGCCGACATGCAGGTCTACAACGTCGGCTACATCCTGTTCCACGCCATCGGCGCCTCGCTCATGCTGTCGCTGCTGGGCATGATCGCGGGCGTGTGGTCGGACAAGTTCGACCATATGGCGGCGGTGACGAACTTCGTCATCACGCCGCTGTCGTTCCTGTCGGGCACCTTCTATTCCATCGACCGCCTGCCCGAGAACTTCCTGGCCTTCGCCCACTTCAACCCGTTCTTCTACATGATCGACGGCTTCCGCTACGGCTTCATCGGCCACGAGGCGGCGCTGCCGATCACCGGCCTTCTGGTGGTCGGCCTGACCGACGTGGCGCTGATCGTCGCCAGTTACGCCCTGATCCGGTCGGGCTGGAAGCTGAAGGCGTAAAGGCCTGTTCTTGGCCTTTAGTCCACGGCAATTGACATTCGGCCAAGAAGTCCGAATAATCCCGCGCTTTCCAGGGTAGGCGGCGGACTCCAATCCGCCGCCTCGATCGCCTTTCGCGGCCCTTTTTCGGGGCCGCCCCGCGTGACCCCCTCTTTGGACGGAAAGCGATGACCATCCCGCCGGTGATGCCGACCTACGCCCGCTACGACCTCGCCTTCGAGAAGGGCGAGGGCGCTTGGCTGACGGCGACCGACGGGCGACGATTCCTCGACTTCGGCGCGGGCATCGCGGTGTCGTCGCTGGGCCATTGCCATCCGCATCTTGTGGCCGCCCTGCAAAAGCAGGCCGCGACCCTGTGGCACACCTCGAACCTCTACCACATCCCCGGACAGCAGCGGCTGGCCGAGCGGCTGGTCGCGCGCACCTTCGCCGACACCGTCTTCTTCTGCAACTCGGGGGCCGAGGCCAACGAGGGGGCGCTGAAGATGGCCCGCCGCTTCCACCAGACGCAGGCCGACGGCGCCGGGGCCGACAAGCACCGCGTCATCGTCTGCACCAACGCCTTCCATGGACGCACCCTGGCGACCATCGCCGCGGGCGGCCAGAAGAAGCACCTGGAAGGCTTCGGCCCGGTGGTCCAGGGCTTCGACCATGTGCCCTTCGGCAACCTGAACGAAGCCCGCAATGCCGTAACGCCCGAAACCGCCGCCATCCTGGTCGAGCCGGTGCAGGGCGAAGGCGGGCTGCGGCGCGGCTCCGCCGACTATCTGCGCGGCCTGCGCGCCATGGCCGACGAATTCGGCCTGCTGCTCATCTTCGACGAGGTGCAGACCGGCGTCGGTCGCACCGGCACCTTCTATGCCTACGAACAGGCCGACATCGCGCCGGACATCCTGACCTCGGCCAAGGGCCTGGGCGGCGGTTTCCCGGTCGGCGCCATCCTGGCCACCGAGCGCGCCGCCGCGGCCATGACCGCCGGGGCGCATGGCACCACCTACGGCGGCAACCCGCTGGCCATGGCGGCGGCCAACGCCGTTCTCGACGTCATCCTGGCCGACGGCTTCCTGGACGGCGTCCGGGCCATCGCCGACCGCCTGTGGGCGGGCGTCGCCGACTTGGCCGCGCGCCATCCCGGCGTCATCGAGGAGGTCCGCGGCCAGGGCCTGATGATCGGCCTGAAGGTCACGCCGCCCAACGGCGACGTGGTCAAGGCCGCCATGGCCCAAAGCCTGCTGACCGTTCCCGCCGGCGACAACGTGGTTCGCCTGTTGCCGCCCCTCATCATCGGCGAGGCCGAGGTGGACACCGCCTTGCGCGCCTTGGACGCGGCCTGCCGCGCCGTCGCCACGCCCTAGACGACACGACGAGGCGCCGGCCCGGCCGGCGCGCCACAGGAGGGCCTCTCCCGGAGGCACGATGCCATGACCATTCACCATTTCCTGGATCTCGACCGGCTCGACACCGCCACCCTGCGGGACATCTTCGCCCGCGCCGACGCCCTGCGCGGCAAGACGGTGCCGCTGCTGCACGGCAAGCAACTGGCCATGATCTTCGAGAAGCCGTCGACCCGGACCCGCGTCTCCTTCGAGGTCGGCATGAGCCAACTCGGCGGCCATCCCATCATGCTGACCGCCGCCGAGGCCCAGTTCGGTAACGGCGAGACCATCGCCGACACCGCCCGCGTCCTGTCGCGCTTCGTCGACGCCATCATGATCCGCACCAACGATCCGGCGAAGATGCAGGAGCTGGCCGACTACGCCTCGGTGCCGGTCATCAATGCCCTGACCGACGACACCCACCCGTGCCAGATCATGGCCGACGTCCTGACCTTCGAGCGGCATCGCGGCTCCATCGAGGGCAAGACCGTCCTGTGGTCGGGCGACGGCAACAACGTCTGTCACAGTTGGATTCAGGCCGCCGCCCGCTTCGGCTTCGAAATGCGCGTCGCCTGCCCCGCCGAATACGAACCGAAGGCCGAGATCGTCGCTTGGGCCAACGCCAACGGCGGCAAGATCGTCATCGGTCGCGATCCCCACGCGATGATCGACGGCGTCCATGCCGTGGTCACCGACACCTGGGTGTCCATGGGCTTCGAGACCGGCGACCGCCACGCGGCCCTGCAACCCTACCAAGTCAACGAGGCCCTGATGGCCAAGGCCCGGCCCGACAGCCTGTTCCTGCACTGCCTGCCCGCCCATCGCGGCGAGGAAGTCACCGACGCCGTCATCGACGGCCCGCATTCGGTGGTCTGGGACGAGGCGGAAAACCGCCTGCATGTGCAAAAGGGCATCCTGACGTGGTGCCTGGGCGTGGACGTCTAGGGTCCCGCGCCCCAGATCCCTCGGTGCTCCCTCGGTGCTCCCTCGGTGCTCCCTCGGAGGTCCCTCGCTGATGCCTAGGTGATCCCGTGGTCCCCACCGCCCTTTTTTCCGGAGGCTTCATGGTCCCGCAGACCGACGGCGGCGCGCCGGGCGATTTCTCGCTGACGTTCCTGCTCCACCAGGGCGCTCACCGAGGCCGCCTGATCCGCCTCGACGACACCACCGCCGAAATCCTGTCGCGCCACGACTATCCCCCCGTGGTCGCCCGCCTGTGCGCCGAGACGGCGGCCCTGGCCGCCGCCCTGGCCTTCGCCATGAAGTTCAACGGCATCTTCACGCTTCAGGCCCAGGGCAATGGGCCGGTCAGGCAGTTGGTGGCCGACGTCACCTCCGCCGGGGACGTCCGTGCCTACGCCGGGTTCGACGCCGACGCGCTGGCCGGTCTCGACCCCGCCGACCAGGCGCTGAACATCCAGCGCCTGCTCGGCACCGGCAACATGGCCTTCACCGTCGACATGGGCCGGGACATGAACCGCTACCAGGGCATCGTGCCCCTGGAAGGGGCCACCCTGGCCGACAGCATCCACCAGTATTTCCGCCAGTCCGAACAGCTGGAGACGGCCATCAAGGTCGCCTCGGCGCCGATCGAGCACGCCTCGGGACGGTCGGTCTGGCGGGCGGGCGTGGTGATGCTCCAGCGCATGCCCGCCGACCAGGGCGGCGGCGCCGACGACGAGGCGCGCGACGACGCCTGGCGCACCGCCGTGATCCTGCTGGGCAGCCTGACGGCCGACGAACTCCTCGACCGCGACTTGGCGGCGGAGGCGGTCCTGCACCGCCTGTTCCATGGCGAGGATCTGGCCGTCGCCGAGGAGCGCCGCGCCCTGATGTTCGGCTGCCGCTGCGACCGCGACAAGGTGATCAACACCCTGACCACCTTCCCGCCCCAGGAGATCCGGGAGATGAAGCAGGACGACGGAACGATCGCCGTCACTTGCCAATTCTGCTCGTCGGAGTACACCTTCCCGGAGGAAGAGGTCGAGGCGCTGGCCGCCGAGGCCCGGACCCGACAGCAGTAGAGGACACCGTCCATGCGTCCGTCGCCCATCCGCCGCCTGATCGGCGGCCTGTCCGCCGCGACCGCCCTGGCCGCCGTTCTGGCCGTCGCCGCCTGCACGACCCAGGACCCGCCGTCGCGCACCTTCGCCGAGCTGCGCTGGACGCACAAGCAGCCGCTGACGATCGCCGCCCAGGGCGACGCGGGCGGACCGGAGATCGTCCAGGGCTTCACGCCGCCGCTGCGCGATCCGCACGTCGAACACCTGATGCCCCTGCCGCCGCACAAGGCCATCGCCACCTGGGCGCGCGACCGGCTGCGGACCACCGGCGTCGGCGACAAGACCCTGCGCGTCGTCATCCATGACGCCTCGGTCACCGAAACGGTGCTCGACACCAAGGGCGGCGTATCCGGCTTCTTCACCGACGAACCGGAATCCAAGTACGACGCGCGCGTCGACGTGGAGGTGCAGTTGGTCAATCCCGACGGTTCCATCGACCGCCGCAACCGCGTGACCGGCTGGCGCACCAAGTCGATTAGCGAAAGGGCCTCCCTGGCCGACCGGGAAGCCGCCTGGTTCGCCATGACCGAGGCCCTGATGAACGACCTGGACGCCCAACTGGAGCCGGGTCTGGAACAGAACTTCGGCTCGGTCCTGCTGCGCTAGGCAATCCCTGTTCCCCAGCGTATGGAACGGTTATACTCTTTTCGCGGCGCCGATTTCGCCGTACCACACCGTGAATGGGAGGTATTGCAGGAAGTGCGCATCCTGATTGCGGACGATCATGAGCTGTTCCGCGACGGCTTGCGACTCGTGCTGTCGAACCTGGGTCCCGACGTCACCGTCGTCGAGGCCGGAACCTACGACGAAACCCTGACCCTCCTGCGGAGCGGCGGACAGGACGGAACGGACGCCATCGGCGTCGTCCTCCTGGATCTGGTGATGCCGGGCATGCGGTGGGCAGAAGGCCTGGCCGCCCTCAAGACCACGGCGCCCGAGGTTCCGGTCGTCATCCTGTCGGCCTCCCAGGATCGCCGTCTGGTCCTGGAAACGGTGCGCCTCGGCGCCTCCGGCTTCATCCCCAAGACCTCCAGCTCCAAGGTCATGCTGTCGGCCCTGCAATTGGTGCTGTCGGGCGGCATCTATCTGCCGCCAAGCCTGATCGCCACCGACGACCCCGGCGGCAACGACGATCCGGCGACCTTGCTGGCGGCGGCGCACGCCGTCCCGCCCAACGACGCCCCGCCCGCCGACGCGCCGCTTCTGACCCCGCGCCAGCGCGAGGTCCTGGCGCTTCTCGGCCAGGGCAAGTCCAACAAGGAAATCGCCCGCCTGCTGGACCTGTCGGAAGGCACCGTGAAACTGCACGTCACGGCCATCCTGAAAAGCCTCAACGTCTCCAACCGGACCGGCGCCGTGGTCGCGGCCAGCCGCCTCGGCCTGACCTCCCTGTCGGGGGCCTAACCCTTTTTCTCGGGTCCCCCGGTCGCCGCCCGGTCGGGTCCGGACCCCGCCTGGTCCGCCCCATCCGGGAATTTCGCACCGCGGTCTGCTAGGATGGCGCCTCGCCCTACGACGGACAGAGGAGAAAGGAGCCACCCATGGCCATCGACCCGACCCTGCGAAAGGTTTACAGCGTTCAGGGACCCGACGACTGCGTGGACGCCTACAAGGATTGGGCGGGCGACTACGAGGACGACGTGGTTGGACGGTTCGGCTATGTCGCGCCGCGCCTCGCCGCCGAAACCTTCGCCCGCTTCGTGACCGACCCGGCGACCGTCGTCCTGGACGCCGGGTGCGGCACGGGTCTGGCCGGTCGGGAGTTGGCGGCCCGCGGTTTCACCACCATCGACGGCCTGGACATCAGCCCCGCCATGATCGCCGAGGCGGCGCGCAAGGGGGTCTATCGCACCCTGACCGAGGGCGACATGACCCGCCCCCTGCCGCATCTGGCGACCGACGCCTACGGCGCGGTCATTTCCACCGGCACCTTCACCCACGGTCACGTCGGCACCGAAGGGCTGCCGGAACTTCTGCGCGTCACCAAGCCCGGCGGCGTCGTCTGCCTGACCATCAACGACGGCGTCTACGAGGACTACGGCTTCCAGGCTACCTTCGACGACCTGGAGCGCCAGGGCAAGGCCGAGGTCCTGGAGACCATCGAGGCCGACTACCTGCGCGACCAGGGGATCGGCTGCCGCCTCGTCACCCTGAGGGCACGCTGACGCCTCACGCCGACGGCGTCCCCTCGCTAGCGTCTTCCGCCACCTCGGTCCCGGTCGCGGCCCGTGCCGTGTCTTGCCCCCCGCTCCGGTCCGCGTCCCCGTCCCGATTGGCGGCCAGGACGCGGGCCGCCAGGGCCGGGTGGCCGACGGCGCGCGCCAGGATCAGGCCGCCGACCAGACGGCTGAGGACCCGAATGGCCGCGCGGTCCGGATCGCCGGGAGCGCGCTTTCCGTCCCCGTCTCCGTGTCCATCCGGCGGCTGGTCGTTCAGGGCGTCC
>CAZFRK010000097.1:0-9608 GCA_964521375.1 uncultured Rhodobacterales bacterium | reverse complement strand
CCCGGTCGCGGCCCGGCGACCCCGAGCCGTGGATGGGGCAGGCCGCCGCCCGCAAGGCCATGGGCCAGACCGCCGCCGCCGCCGACGCCTTCCGCGCCGCCCTGGAGCGCGCCCCCGACTCCCTGCCCGCGCTGGTCGGACTGGCGTCCCTGGGTCCGCCCGCCGTCTTCGCGCCGGAAGCCCTGGCGGCCCTGGAGAAGGCCGTCTCCCTCGCCCCCGGCAACGCCGGGCTGGCGGGCCTTCTGGCCCTCTATCTGGAACAGGCCAATCGCCTGGACGAGGCCGCAGCCACCGTCGAGCGCGCCCTGGCCCAGGAGCCGGGCAACCTGACGGCAAGCCTGACGGCGGCCCGCCTCGCCCTGCGCGCCGACGACCTGGACCGCGCCGAGGCGATTCTGCGCGCCGCCCGGGACGCCGCCGTGACCGGCGCCGCGGCGGTGCCGCCCGACATCGCCGCCACCGCCGCCTGGGTGGAAGCGCAGCTCGCCGACCGCCGGGGCGACCCCGCCGCCGCCGCCGCGGCCATGGAACGCGCCCACGCCCTGCATCGGGAAACGCCCGCCGTCCGGGCCGCCAGCCGGGCGGTCCTGTATGACCGCGCCGCCGCCTTCAAGGCGGCCATGGACAAGCGGCCCGACGCCACGCCGCGTCCCGTCGACCCGGATCAGCCGGTCTTCTTCGTCGGCTATCCGCGATCCGGCACCACCCTGATGGAACAGATCCTGGCCGCCCATCCGGCGCTCGTCACCACGGCGGAAGAGCCGTTTCTGGCCCGCGTCATCATGGACATGCCGCGCCTGATCGGACGCCCCTTCCGCTATCCCGACGATCTCGACGGCCTGACCGACGCCGAGGCCGCCAAGGCCGCCGCCCACTACCGCGCCGTGGTGGACGCCACCCTCGGCCCCCTGGACGGACGCCGCGTCGTCGACAAGCTGCCGCTGAACCTGATCGAACTGCCCATCGTCGAGCGCCTGTTCCCCGGCGCCGCCGTCCTGGTGGCGGTACGCGATCCCAGGGACGTGGTGCTCAGCAACGTGATGCAGCTGTTCGCCCCCAACGCCGCCAGCATCCATTCCGACAGCGTCGAGGGGTGCGCCAAGGCCTATGCCGTCTCCATGGATCTGTGGGAGGACTACCGCCGCGCCCTGACCCTGCCGCGGCGGGTCTACCGCTACGAGGATCTGGTCGCCGATTTCGAGCCGACGGTGCGCGCCATCGTCGCCTTCCTGGGGCTGCCGTGGGACGACGGCGTCCTGACCTATACGGCCAAGGCCCGCGACCGCCATATCCAGACGCCCAGCTACGCGCGCGTCCTCCAGGCGCCGGACGCCCGCTCCATCGGACGTTGGCGACGCTACGCCGACTGGCTGGCCCCCGCCCGCCCGTTGCTGGAAGACGCCGTGCGCCGCCACGGCTACGATCCGGACTGACGACGGCGGGGACGACGCGGGACGGTTGGCCTGGGAGGCTCCGGACCGGCGTCCCGCCTCCCAATGAAAAAGGGCGGCCGAAGCCGCCCTTTCCCCAACGCGATCAGCTGTTTCCGGCCTTAGAAGGACAGAACCAGACCGGTCATGACGAAGGTGCCGTCGTTGTCGTTGTTGCCCGGAATGGCGGAGATGTCGGAGTTGCCGTCATCGAACTCGATCACGCCACCGGACATCTTCAGGTCGACGCCCGGACCCATGGCGTAGGAACCGGACAGCTGCCACACGGTGACTTCGTCGTCGGCGACGGCGGGGTTGCCGGCGGCGATCTGAGCAGCGGTGGAAGCGGCTTCGGCCTCGGACTTGAAGTAGCCCAGGGACACGCCGTACGGACCGGTCTCGTAGGACAGACCGATTTCCCAAGCGGAGCGGTCCAGCTCGTCATCGGCCAGAGCCAGCGCGGTGGCCGGGGTCAGGTCGATGTCCTGGTCGCGGTAGGCGCCGCCCAGGGTGAAACCGGCGTAGGTGAAGCTCGCGCCGGCCTGCCATTCGGCCCAATCCTCGACGGTCTGGTCGGTCACACCGGCGGAGGTGACGGAGGCACCCGGGGAGGCGACGACGTAGGCGACTTCCAGGCCGATGCCGACGCCGGAGAACTCACCGTTCCACATGCCGCCGATCCCGAAGACGTCTTCGATCGGCGAAGAACCCGCGGAAGAGGCGGAGATGGACCCGGCGACCACCGAACCGGCGGCGGGCGAGGTGCCGACCGGCATGGTGGAGGTGTCGCCGTTGGTGTCGTCCAGGGCCGGGGCGGCGGTGGCGCCGAAGGTGAAGCCCGCGAAGGTCGGGGAGACGTAGGTGATCTTCTCGGCGTCGCTGGCGGTGTTGATGAAGGTGGCGTCGAGCATGGTCACGCCCGGGTTGGCGACCCAGGAACCGGCCAGGACGTCGCTCTCATCGAAGCCGTTCAGCTTGCCGGACACGTCGTTGTGGCCCTTGGCGATCAGCGCGGTCGCCGCGTCGGTGGCGCCGAAGTTGAACGTGCCGTAGGCGGTGCCGACGGAAATGGTCCAGGTGTCGGCCGGGTCGTTCATGGACCGGCCACCGGCTTCCAGCTCGTAGGTGGCGGACACGGTGATGCCGTTGTCCAGGGTGGTGGCGCCGGTGAAGTGAACCTCGTTGTTGCCCTTCACGTCCCAGTTGGAATAGTCCATGCCCGGGTTGTTGGAGCCGCCGGTGTCGTTGTCGGTGAATTCGTCGTCCTGGGTGGCCATGCCGACGGCGAAGGCACCGAAGCCGCCAATGGACAGCTTGATCGGATCGGCGGCCTGGGCCACACCGGCGAAAGCGGTGGCGGCGACCAGGGCACTGGTGGTGATGAGAAGCTTCTTCATTCGTTGAGTTCCCGAAAGAGTGACATCCTGCGCGCGATGTCGCGCCCACGCCTTAAAGCCCTATGTGAATCAGGGACCTTCGGCGCCGCAACAAGTAAAGCCACCGAGAACCATTCGCATCAAGTCCCATGATGGAACGTCATGCACAATTTCGCGTCATGAAACATTTTTGCCACAGTGTTGCCCACCACGACGGCAGGCTCGGCCTCGTTCGAAAAACGACGTGCCGGCGGGGCCCTCGCCCACACCGGCATGCGCACAAAAAAGAAAGGGCGACCGAAGCCGCCCTTTCCCCAACCTGATCGGTTGCTTCTGACCTTAGAAGGACAGAACCATACCGGTCATGACGAACGTGCCGTCGTTGTCGTTGTTGCCCGGAATGGCATTGGCGTTGCTGTTGGCATCGTCGTACTCGATGACGCCACCGGACATCTTCAGGTCGACGCCCGGGCCCATGGTGTAGGAACCGGACAGCTGCCACATTTCGGCTTCGTCCTCGGCGATGGCGGGGTTGCCGGCGGCGATCTGAGCGGCGGTGGAAGCAGCTTCAGCTTCGGACTTGAAGTAGCCCAGGGACACGCCATACGGGCCGGTCTCGTAGGACAGACCCAGTTCCCAAGCGGAGCGATCCAGGTTGTCGTCGGCCAGAGCCAGCGCGGTGGCCGGGGTCAGGTCGATGTCCTGGTTGCGGTAGGCGCCGCCCAGGGTGAAGCCGGCGTAGGAGAAGGTCGCGCCAGCCTGCCACTCAGCCCAGTCTTCGACGGTCTGGTTGGTCACACCGGCGGAGGTGACGGAGGCACCCGGGGAAGCGACGACGTAGCCGGCTTCCACGCCGATGCCGACACCGGAGAACTCGCCGTTCCACATGGCGCCCACACCGAAGACGTCTTCGATCGGCGAGGAACCGGTGGAGGAGGCGGAGATGGAACCGGCGACCACGGAACCAGCGGACGCAGCGGTGCCGACCGGCATGGTGGAGGTGTCACCACCGGTGTTGTCCAGAGCCGGAACGGCGGTGGCGCCGAAGGTGAAGCCGGCGAAGGTCGGGGAGACGTAGGAGATCTTCTCGGCGTCGCCCGCGGTGTTGATCGCGGTCGAGTTCAGGAAGGTCACGCCACCCGGAGCGGCAACCCAGGAACCGGCCAGGGCGTCGCCTTCGTCGAAGCCGTTGATCGAGCCGGACACGTCGTTGTGGCCCTTGGCGATCAGGACGGTGGCGGCGTCTTCGGCACCGAAGATGAAGGTACCGTAGGCGGTGCCGACGGTGATGTTCCACTCGTCAGCCGGGTCGCTCATGGAACGGCCACCGGCTTCGAACTCGTACTTCGCGGAAACGGTGATGCCGTTGTCCAGGGTGGTGGAACCCCGGAAGTGGACTTCGTTGTTGCCCTTCACGTCCCAGGAGGAGTAGTCCGAGCCCGGGTTGTTGGAGCCACCGGTGTCGTTGTCGGTGAACTCGTCGTCCTGGGAGGCCATACCAACGGCGAAGGCGCCGAAGCCACCGATGGAGAGCTTGATCGGGTCAGCGGCCTGGGCGGCACCGGCGAAAGCGGTGGCGGCGACCAGGGCGCTGGTGGTGATGAGAAGCTTCTTCATTCTTCCAAATCCCTAAATGCGTTTGACTGGAACGAGCCGTTCAGTACCGGCGACCGGCCCTCTTGTCGGGACCGACCGGCTGCGGTGGAACCCATAGAGCCACTTCACGACGGCGGGGTCAAGCGCGCCCCGGCGTCAAATGTGCTAAAATCCGCACACTGTGGCACCAAAGTCACACGCCGCCCCGCCAACCCCGGATCCGCCCGCCCCCTCCGGCCATCCCGGTCCGGCTCGCGGGAGTTTTTGCTACAAGGCGCTTGTGCCGCCTGCTATACAACGGCGTTCCGGAGGCGGCTTCGCGCCCCTTGCGCGACGTGCAACACGAACAGCGAGACCCTGCCCATGCTCCGCACCTTCTCTTGGGCCCGCCTGGCCCTGATTCTGGCCCTGGTCGCCGGCGCGGCCGGCCTGGCCGGCTGCGAGAACGTCGACAGCCGGACCATGACCAAGGACCCGACCACGGGCAAATGGTCCCGCGAAGGGGACAGTCAGCGTGAAACGGTCTTCGGCAAGGGCGGCCTGGACCTGTTCGGCAACAGCAAGGCCAAGGACGAGGCCGGAGGCGGCGGCATCGGCGTCAACGCCTTCCTGTGGCGGGCGACGCTGAACACCCTGGCCTTCATGCCGCTGGCCTCGGCCGATCCCTTCGGCGGCGTCATCATCACCGACTGGTATCAGCCGCAGGGCACGCCCGGCGAGCGGTTCAAGGTCAACGCCTACATCCTGGGCACCACCCTGCGGTCGGACGGCATCAAGGTGTCCGCCTTCCGTCAGGTGCGCCAGGGCGCCGACTGGATCGACGCCCCGGTGTCCGAAACCATGGCCACCGACCTGGAAAACGCCATCCTGCTGGAAGCCCGCCAGTTGCGCATGGCCCAGGCCAACTGACCCGGGCCGACGCCGCGCGCCGACGGGCGGCGTCTTTATCCTAATCCTAGACAGTCCGACATCGATAGTTTGACGGGGCGGCGCCGGTCGCCCCCGGTTCGCAATCAGGAGCACCGACCCCCATGGCGCGCGAGGACCGCTACAACGTCAAGGAAACCGAACGCAAGTGGCAGGAGCGGTGGGACGGCGCCGGTTGCTTCCAGGCGACCGAGGACCCGGCGCGGCCCAAGTACTACGTCCTGGAGATGTTCCCCTATCCCTCCGGGCGCATCCACATGGGCCATGTGCGCAACTACACGCTCGGCGACGTGGTGGCCCGCTTCAAGCGCGCCCAGGGATTCAACGTGCTCCATCCCATGGGCTGGGACGCCTTCGGCCTGCCCGCCGAGAACGCCGCCATCGAGCGCGGCGCCCATCCGGCGACCTGGACCCACGGCAACATCGACCAGATGCGCGACCAGTTCAAGCCGATGGGCCTGTCCATCGACTGGAGCCGCGAGTTCGCCACCTGCGACCCCTCCTATTACAAGCACGAACAGAAGATGTTCCTGGACTTCCTGGCCAAGGGTCTGGCCTACCGCAAGAAGTCCTGGGTCAACTGGGACCCGGTGGACAACACCGTGCTGGCCAACGAACAGGTCATCGACGGCAAGGGCTGGCGCACCGGCGCGCCGGTCGAACGCCGCGAACTGAGCCAGTGGTTCCTGAAGATCACCGCCTACGCCGACGACCTTCTCGACGCCCTGACCGAGTTGGAACGCTGGCCGGAAAAGGTCCGCGTCATGCAGACCAACTGGATCGGCCGCTCCGAAGGCGCCCGCCTGTTCTGGTCCGTCGAGGGCCGGGACGAGCGCCTGGAGGTCTTCACCACCCGCCCCGACACCCTGTTCGGCGCCTCCTTCCTGGCCCTGTCGCCGCATCACCCGCTGGTCAAGGAACTGGCCGCGGACACTCCGGCGATCACCGACTTCGTGGCCGACTGCGACCGACTCGGCACCTCGGAAGAGGCCATCGAGAAGGCCGAGAAGAAGGGCTTCGACACCGGCCTGCGCGCCGTCCACCCCTTCGACCCGTCATGGACCGTGCCGGTCATGATCGCCAATTTCGTGCTCATGGACTACGGCACCGGCGCCATCTTCGGCTGCCCGGCCCATGACCAGCGCGACTTCGATTTCGCCAAGAAGTACGACCTGCCCATCAAGGTGGTGGTGGCGCCCAAGGACGCCGCCGACGTCGCCGCCTTCGCCGCCGAGGTGGTGGCGGGCGACGAAGCCTTCACCGGCGACGGCGTGATCGTCAATTCCGGCTTCCTGGACGGCCTGCCGGTGACCGAGGCCAAGCGCGCGGCCATCGACAAGGTGGTGTCCCTGACCGCGGGCGAAGGCACCGTGCAGTACCGCCTGCGCGACTGGGGCGTGTCGCGGCAACGCTATTGGGGCTGCCCCATCCCCATCATCCATTGCGACGCGTGTGGCACCGTCCCGGTGCCCGAGGCCAACCTGCCGGTGGAGCTGCCCAAGGACGTCTCCTTCGACAAGCCGGGCAATCCGCTGGACCACCATCCGACCTGGAAGCACGTCGATTGCCCCGTCTGCGGCAGGCCGGCGCGGCGCGAGACCGACACCTTCGACACCTTCTTCGAAAGCAGCTGGTACTTCGCCCGCTTCGCCGACCCCAAGGCCGACGACAAGCCTTTCGGGCGCGAGTCCGTGGACTATTGGCTGCCGGTGGACCAGTACATCGGCGGCATCGAGCACGCGGTCCTGCACCTGCTCTATTCCCGCTTCTTCACCCGCGCCATGCGGCGGTGCGGCTACCTGTCGGTGAAGGAACCCTTCGCGGGCCTGTTCACCCAGGGCATGATCCGCCACGAGACCTACAAGGGGCCGGACGGCAAGTGGCTCGAGCCGAGCGAGATCGACAAGCTGTCCGAGACCGAGGCCAAGCGCCTGTCCGACGGCGCCCCGGTGACCATCGGCGCCTCGGAGAAGATGTCCAAGTCGAAGCGCAACACGGTCGATCCCAACCGCATCATCGAGACCTACGGCGCCGACGCGGCGCGCCTGTTCATGCTCTCCGACAGCCCGCCGGACCGCGACATGGACTGGACCGACAGCGGCATCGAAGGCGCTTGGCGCTATCTGCATCGCCTCTGGCGCCTAGCCGGGGACGTCCAGCCGACCGAGGCGGCGGCGCCGACCGACACCTCGCCCGCCGGGAAGCTGACTCGTCTGGTCCACAAGACCATCGCCGGGGTCACCGACGACCTGGACAAGCTGCGCTTCAACACCGCCGTCGCCCGCATCCGCGAGCTGACCAACGCCGTCGCCGCGCTGGAGCAGACCGACGACGGCGCCAAGGCCGCCTACCGCCTGGGCATCGGCACGGCGGTCCAGCTGCTCAATCCCATGGCGCCCCACATCGCCGAGGAAATCTGGGCCGAACTGGGCGGCGACGGCCTGCTCGCCGAAACCCCGTGGCCGACCCACGATCCGGCCCTGCTGGTGGAGGACACCGTCACCTTGGCGGTGCAGGTGAACGGCAAGCTGCGGGGCACCGTCGAGGCGGCCAAGGACGCCCCGAAGGACGAACTGGAGGCCGCCGCCCTGGCCCTGGACACCGTCCAGGCCCAGATGGAAGGCAAATCCGTCCGCAAGGTCATCATTGTTCCGGGCAAGATCATCAATGTGGTCGTCGGCTAGACTCTTCCCACGCCTGCTGCTGCTGGTGGCGGTCCTCGCGGTCGCCGGCTGCGGCTTCCGGCCCATGTACGGGGGCGCCAGGGGGCAGGCCGTGGACTCCCGTCTGGCCGCCATCCGCGTCGCCCCCATCGCCGACCGGGCGGGCCAGGAATTGCGCAACGCCCTGGAACACCGCCTCTACGCCGGGGGCGCCGAACGGCCCGTCTACACCCTGGAGGTGACCCTGACGGAAACCGTCGAGGAACTGGGCATCCTGCGCAACCGCACGGCCAGCCGCGCCAACCTGCGCATGCGCGCGACCTGGACACTGACCCAGGGCGATACCGTGCTGCGCAACGGCGAGACCGAAGGCATCGCCGCCTACAACATCCTGGACGAACAGTACGCCACGGTGATCTCCCAGAAGGACGCCCGCGGTCGCGCCGTGAACCAGCTCGCCAACGAGATCATCACCCAGGTCTCGGTCGCCTTCTCGCGCCGGCCGTGACGCGGGGGCGGCCATGAAGATCGGCCCCGACCGCGCCGACAGCTTCTGTGCCCGGCCCGACCCCAAGGTCCGCGTCGTCCTGGTCTTCGGTCCCGACGAAGGGCTGGCGCGGGAGCGGACCACACGCCTGATGAAGACGGTGGTCGACGATCTGGCCGATCCCTTCCGCGTCGCCGACATGACCGCCCAGGCCGTCAAGGCCGACCCCGCCGCGCTGGCCGACGAGGCCCAGGCCATGGCCCTGACCGGCGGGCGCCGCGTGGTCCGCCTGCGCGACGCCGACGACAGCCTGACCAAGGCGGTCGAGTCCGTCCTTCTGGGGGCGCCCACCGATACGCTGGTGGTCCTTCAGGGCGGCGACCTCTCGGCCCGCTCCAGCCTGCGCAAGCTTCTGGAAGGTGCCGCCGACGGCGCCGCCGTGCCCTGCTACCTGGACGACGCCATGGCGGTCGAGACGGTGGTCCGCGACAGCCTGGCCGCCCAGGGCATCGGCGTCGAGCGGGACGCCATGGACTTCCTGGTCGCCCACCTGGGCGGCGACCGCATGGTCACGCGCTCGGAACTGGACAAGCTGATCACCTACATGGGCGGCCACCAGGGCGACGGCGCCGACGTCGAGGTGACGCTCGGCGACGCCATGGCCTGCGTCGGGGACGTCTCGGCCATGTCCATGGACGACCTGATCTTCGCCGTCGCCGACGGCGACGACACGACCTCCCAGGCCCTGCTCGACCGCCTGTTCGCCGAGGGACAGTCGGCCATCGCCATCCTGCGCGCCGCCTCCCGCCATTTCATGCGGCTGCATCTGGCGGGCGGCACGCTGGCCCAAGGCCGAAGCATGGATCAGGCTTTCGCCGCCCTGAAACCGCCGGTCTTCTGGAAGGTGCGCGGACGCTTCCAGGGGCAACTGAAACGCTGGCCCGCCGCCCGCGCCGCCGCCGCCCTCGACCTTTTGCTGGAGGCCGAGGTCGACTGCAAGACGACCGGCATGCCGGAGGCCGAGATCACCTCTCGCGCCTTCCTCAAGCTGGCGCGCATGGCCCGCGTCCGGACCTAGCAGGCTGCGGAAAAAACGCCGCGCGCCGTTCTGGCTCTCCCCTCGGAGCGT
>CAZFRK010000096.1:0-9715 GCA_964521375.1 uncultured Rhodobacterales bacterium | reverse complement strand
GCCGGTCGTCACCATCATGGGCCACGTCGACCACGGCAAGACGTCGCTGCTCGACGCCCTGCGCGCCACCGACGTGGTGGCCGGGGAAGCGGGCGGCATTACCCAGCACATCGGCGCCTATCAGGTGACCATGTCGACGGGGGCGAAGATCACCTTCATCGACACCCCGGGCCACGAAGCCTTCACCGCCATGCGCGCCCGCGGCGCCAAGGTGACGGACATCGTGATCCTGGTCGTCGCCGCCGACGACGGCATCATGCCGCAGACCATCGAGGCCATTAAGCACGCCCGCGCCGCGGAAGTGCCCATGGTCATCGCGGTCAACAAGATCGACAAGCCGGGCGCCGACCCCAACCGCGTCTACACCGAGCTGTTGCAGCACGAGGTCGTGGTCGAGCAGATGAGCGGCGACGTGCTGACGGTCGAGGTCTCGGCCAAGCAGCGCCTCAACCTCGAGAAGCTGGAAGAGGCCGTGCTCCTGCAGGCCGAAATCCTGGACCTCAAGGCCAACCCGAAGCGCGCCGCCGAAGGCGCCATCGTCGAGGCCAAGATGGAAAAGGGTCGCGGTTCGGTCGCCACCGTCCTGGTCAAGCGGGGCACCCTGCGCGTCGGCGACATCTTCGTCGCCGGCAACGAATGGGGCCGCGTGCGCGCCATGGTCGACGACCACGGTCGCCGGGTCGACGAGGCAGGTCCCGCCTGTCCGGTGGAAATCATCGGCCTGAACGGCGTGCCGTCGGCGGGTGACGAGCTGATCGTCCTTGAGGACGAGCAGAAGGCCCGCGAGATCGCCGACTACCGTCAGCGCAAGGAACGTGAGAAGCAGGCCGCCGTCAGCGCGCGCGGCACCATGGAGCAGATGTTCGCCAAGATCCAGGCGGGTCAGGCGAAGGAACTGCCGGTCGTCATCAAGGGCGACGTGCAGGGCTCCATCGAGGCGCTCCAGGGCCTGCTGGCCAAGGCCGGCAACGACGAGGTCAAGGTCCGCGTCCTGCACGCCGCCGTCGGTCCGATCAGCGAATCCGACGTCACCCTGGCCAAGGCCTCCGAGGCGCTGGTCATCGGCTTCAACGTCCGCGCCAACCCGCAGGCCCGCGACATGGCCCGCCGGGACAGCGTCGACATCCGCTACTACTCGATCATCTACGACGTGGCGGAGGACGTGAAGCGCCTGCTGACCGGTCTTCTGGAGCCGAAGTTCCAGGAGAAGTTCATCGGCTACGCCCAGGTGCGCGAGGTCTTCAACATCACCAAGGTCGGCAAGGTCGCCGGCGTCATGGTGACCGAAGGCATCATCAAGCGGGGCTGCCGGGTCCGTCTGCTGCGCGACAACGTCGTCGTCCACGAAGGCGACCTGGGTCAGCTCAAGCGCTTCAAGGACGACGTCAAGGAAGTCCGCGAAGGCTACGAATGCGGCATGTCGTTCACCAACTACGACAACCTGCAGATCGGCGACGTCTTCGAGTGCTACGAGATGGAAGAGATCGAGACCAAGCTCTAGGTCCCCCATCGCCGAACGACCGGGCGGCGGCTGGTTTCACGACCAGCCGCCGCGCCTGTTTCCCCCTGAAGTCCGAGGCCCGCCATGACCCCATCCGCAGGCAAGCCCCCGTCCCAGCGCCAGCGCCGCGTCGGCGAGGAAGTCCGCCACGCGCTCGCCTGGACCATCGAACGCGGCGATCTGCGCGATCCCGCCCTGGCTGGCGTGTCGATCACCGTCACCGAGGTGCGCGTCAGCCCGGACCTGAAGAACGCCACCGCCTTCGTGACGCCGCTCGGCGGCGGCGACGCGGCGCCGGTCCTGGACGCGTTGCGGCGCGCCGCCCCCTTCCTGCGCCACGAGATCGCCGCCCAGATCCAGATCAAGTACGTGCCGCGCCTGTCCTTCGAGGCCGACACCAGCTTCGACGAGGCCAGCCACATCGACGCCCTGCTGCATCGCCCGGACGTCCTGCGCGATATCCATCCGGACGCGGGTGCCCAGGACGACGACGACGACGATGACCGCGGCCGCGACGACGCCGCGGAGGATCGCGACTGACGATGGCGCGGCGGCGCAAAGGACAGCCGATCCACGGCTGGATCGCCATCGACAAGGCGGCGGGGATGACCTCGACGCAGGTCGTCGGCGCCGTGCGCCGCCTGTTCGACGCCCAGAAGGCGGGTCACGGCGGCACGCTGGACCCCCTGGCGACCGGGGTTCTGCCCGTCGCCCTGGGCGAGGCGACCAAGACCGTCCCCTACGTCATGGACGGCGCCAAGACCTACGGCTTCGTCATCCATTTCGGCGAGGAACGCTCCACCGACGATAAGGAAGGCGAGGTCACGGCGACCTCCGACGCGCGGCCCGACGCCGCCGCCATCCGCGCCGCCCTTCCGGCCTTCGTCGGCGAGATCGACCAGATCCCGCCGCGCTATTCGGCGGTCAAGATCGACGGCAAGCGGGCCTACGCCATGGCCCGCGACGGCGCCGAGGTGATCCTGGAGGCGCGAACCATCCGCGTCGACGCCTTCGATCTGGCCGAGACCTCCGATCCCCAGGGCCGCCACGACGTGCCGCTGGACTGGGCGCGGTTCCGCGTGCGCAGCGGCAAGGGCGCCTATATGCGGTCTCTCGCCCGAGACCTGGCGCGCGCCGTCGGCACCGTCGGCCATATCGGCGACCTGCGCCGCCTGACCTGCGGCCCCTTTGCGGAAACCTCGGCGATTTCACTGGATAAGCTGAAACAACTGGGGCATAGTGCGCCCGATTTTCTGCTCCCCGTCGAGACCGCGCTGGACGACATCCCGGCGCTGGCCCTGACGGAAGCGGAAGCCCGCCGCCTGATGAACGGACAACCCCTGTCGCCATCGCGACTGGACGACCGTTCCTCCGAAACGGCCCTGCGCGATGGGATGACCCTGCGCGCCATGGCTGGAGACAGGTTGGTGGCCCTCACCCGGATCGAGGACGGCCTTGTCCGCCCGGTCCGTGTCCTGAACCTCTGACATTGCGGAGAAAACACGATGTCGATTACGCCTGAGCGTAAGCAGGAACTCATCAAGGAATTCGCGTCCTCCGAAGGCGACACCGGTAGCCCGGAAGTCCAGATCGCCATCATGACCGAGCGGATCAAGAACCTGACCGAGCACCTGAAGGACCACAAGAAGGACAACCACTCCCGTCGTGGCCTTCTGATCATGGTCGGCCAGCGCCGCCGCATGCTGGACTACGTCAAGCGGAAGAACGTCAAGCGGTACGAGGACCTGATCGGTCGCCTCGGCATCCGCAAGTAGGCCTGCTTGGTCGCGTGGGACGCCCTCGGGCGTCCCATCGCGCATTCGGGGGTGGTTCCCGCCCCCGTCCGCCCCCACATGACGGGGCGTGCTCCCCCGGTCGGGGAGCTGGCCGCCGCGGCCCTATTTCACGCGGCGCGCCGCCATTCGTTTGGTGATGAAGGAAAAAAGTTACCGACCGGGACCCGCGCATCCGGCGCCGGTCCAACGCGAAGAAGGAAAGTTTCGCATGTCGATGTTTACCAAGTTCCGCAAGGAACTGAACTGGGGTGGTCGCAAGCTGGTTCTGGAAACCGGACAGATCGCCCGTCAGGCCGATGGCGCCGTTCTGGTGACCTATGGCGATACCAGCGTCCTGGTGACCGCCGTTGGCGCCAAGACGGCCAAGCCGGGTCAGGATTTCTTCCCCCTGACCGTGAACTACCAGGAAAAGACGTTCGCCGCCGGTAAGATCCCGGGCGGCTTCTTCAAGCGCGAGGGTCGTCCGACCGAGAAGGAGACGCTGACCTCCCGCCTGATCGACCGTCCGATCCGCCCGCTGTTCGTCAAGGGCTACAAGTGCGAGACCCAGGTCGTCGCCACCGTTCTCAGCCACGACCTTGAAAACAACCCCGACGTGGTCGCCATGATCGGCGCTTCCGCCGCCCTGACGCTGTCGGGCCTGCCGTTCCTCGGCCCCATCGGCGCCGCCCGTGTCGGCATGATCGACGGCGCCTACGTGCTGAACCCGACCGCCGAGCAGATGGAAGAGAGCCGCCTGGACCTGATGGTCGCCGGCACCTCCGAAGGCGTGCTGATGGTCGAGTCCGAGGCCCGGGAACTGTCCGAGGCCGACATGCTGGGCGCCGTGACCTTCGGTCACGAGCAGATGCAGGCGGTCATCGACGCCATCATCGAGCTGGCCGAAGTGGCCGCCAAGGACCCGCGCGACCTGCCCGAGCCGCCCGCCGAGGTGGAAGAGGTCAAGGCCGCCTTCGAAAGCCTGCGCGGCGATCTGGTCGCCGCCTACGCTGTGGTCGACAAGCAGGACCGCCAGGCCGCCGTCTCCGTGGTCCGCGAAAAGGCCTATGCCCTGTTCGCCGACAACGAGGCCGCCCTGTTGGTCGCCCCGGACGTCTTCAAGAAGCTCGAGGCGTCGGTCGTGCGCGGCAACATCCTGGACACCGGCAACCGCATCGACGGCCGCGACACCAAGACCGTGCGCGCCATCGACTGCACCGTCGGCATCCTGCCGCGCGCCCACGGCTCGGCCCTGTTTACCCGCGGCGAGACCCAGGCCCTGGTCGTCACCACCCTGGGCACCGGCCAGGACGAACAGATCATCGACGCGCTGGAAGGCGAATACCGCGAAAACTTCCTGCTGCACTACAACTTCCCGCCCTATTCGGTCGGTGAAGCCGGTCGCATGGGCAGCCCGGGCCGTCGCGAGATCGGCCACGGAAAGCTGGCGTGGCGCGCGGTTCACCCGCTGCTGCCGTCCAAGGAAGAGTTCCCCTACACCATGCGCGTGGTCTCCGAGATCACCGAATCCAACGGCTCGTCCTCCATGGCGACCGTCTGCGGGTCTTCCCTGGCCATGATGGACGCCGGTGTGCCGCTGAAGGCTCCCGTCGCCGGTATCGCCATGGGTCTGATCAAGGAAGGCGACAAGTTCGCCGTCCTGTCCGACATCCTGGGCGACGAGGATCACCTGGGCGACATGGACTTCAAGGTCGCCGGGACCGAAGAGGGCGTGACCTCCCTGCAGATGGACATCAAGATCACCTCCATCACCAAGGAGATCATGGAAATCGCCCTGAACCAGGCGCGCGACGGCCGCCTGCACATCCTGGGCGAGATGGCCAAGGCCCTGGGCACCGCCCGGACCGAGGTGTCGTCCAACGCGCCGCGCATCACCCCCATCAAGATCGACCCGGGCAAGATCCGCGAAGTGATCGGCTCCGGCGGCAAGGTGATCCGTGAGATCACCGAGACCACCGGCACCAAGATCGACCTGGACGACGACGGCACCATCAAGATCGCCTCCGCCGACCAGGAGGCCACCGACAAGGCCATCGCCTGGATCAAGGGCATCGTGGCCGAGCCGGAAGTGGGCGAGATCTACCAGGGTAAGGTCGTCAAGATCATGGACTTCGGCGCCTTCGTGAACTTCCTCGGGAAGCGCGACGGTCTGGTCCATATCTCCGAACTGGCCGCCGAGCGCGTCGGCAAGACCTCCGACGTGGTCAACCTGGGCGACAGCGTCTGGGTGAAGTGCGTCGGCTTCGACGATCGCGGCAAGGTCAAGCTGTCGATGAAGATCGTCGATCAGGAAACCGGCAAGGAAAAGGCCGCTTCCTGACCATGACGACGCCCTCGGACACGAGGACCGCCGGGACGGATGGGGGCTTCGGCCTCTATCCGTCGCGGGTTGTCGGGCACCGGGGCGCTTGCGCCCTGGCGCCCGAGAATACCTTGGCGTCCATCCGTCGCGCCGCCGCCGATGGCGCGGCGATGGTCGAGCTGGACGTCATGCTGACCGCCGACGATCGTCCGGTCATCATCCATGACGATCTGGTCGATCGCACCACCGACGGCTCCGGGGCGGTCGACGCCATGCCGCTGGCGGCGCTCGGCGCCTTGGACGCCGGGGCTTGGTTCGGCGCCGGATTCGCCGGGGAGACGGTGCCGACCCTGGAAGAGGCGCTGGAGACCATCCTCGACCTGGGGATCGGTCTCAACCTGGAGATCAAGCCGAGCGCCGGTCGCGACGCCGAGACGGCGCGGGTGGCCCTGTCCGTCGCCCGCGACCTGTGGCCGTCGGGCCGTCCGGCGCCGGTGATTTCGAGTTTCTCGCGCGAGGCCATGGCGGTCGCTCGTGACCTGGCCGCCGACTGGTCGCGCGCCCTGCTGTCCGACGACGTCCCCGGCGATTGGGCCGAAGCGGCCCTGATCCTGGACGTCAAGGCGTTGCACCTGGGGGACGCGGGGGCCTCGGAGGCCGCCGTCCGGGGGGTGATCGACGGCGGACATCCCGTCGCCGTCTGGACCGTCAACGACGCGGCGCGGGCCCGCGTTCTGTGGGGGTGGGGCGTCGCCGCCGTCATCACGGACGACCCCGGCGCCCTGCTGCGGGCCGACGGGGCCGGATCGGGCGGATAAGGGCTGGCCTTACCGTATGGTGGCGAATATATAGGGGCGGGGCCACCAGGATATGAGTCGGGAGCCGTTTTCTCCGAGGCGGAGACACGACGGCCGGGTTATCTGGGAGACGACGTTGAAGGCGATCAAGCCGGTTGTGATTTCGGGCAAGGAAGTGCTTCCCATCGTTGAGGGCGGGAAGGGCATCGCCGTGTCCACGGGCCAAAGCTCCGGGGCGTTCGCCGCCGCCGGGGCCGTCGGGACATTCTCGGGCGTCAACGCCGACTTCTATGACGAGAACGGCGATTTGATTCCCATGATCTATCACGGGAAGACGCGCGCCGAACGCCACGAGGAACTGGTCCAGGCGGGCATCAAGGGCGCCATCCACCAGGCCCGCATCGCCCACGAGGTGTCCAACGGCGAAGGCCGCGTCCACATGAACGTGCTGTGGGAAATGGGCGGCGCCGAACGCATCCTGGAAGGCGCCCTGGAAGGGGCCAAGGGCCTGATCCATGGCGTGACCTGCGGCGCGGGCATGCCCTACCGAGTGGCCGAGATCGCCGCCCGCCACGGCGTCTACTACTATCCCATCGTCTCGTCGGCCCGCGCCTTCCGCGCGCTGTGGAAGCGGTCTTACCACAAGGCGCCGGAGCTGCTGGGCGGCGTGGTCTATGAAGACCCCTGGCTGGCCGGTGGTCACAACGGCCTGTCCAACGTCGAGGACCCGCGCAAGCCCCAGGATCCCATGCCGCGCGTCGCCGAGCTGCGCAAGACCATGCGCGAGCTGGGCGTCAAGGACGTGCCCATCTTCATGGCGGGCGGCGTCTGGGCGCTGCGCGAATGGCAGGACTGGCTGGACAACGAGGAGATCGGCCCCATCGCCTGGCAGTTCGGCACGCGTCCGCTCCTGACCCAGGAAAGCCCTGTCTCGCGGGCCTGGAAGGAACGCCTCCTGGGGCTTCAAAAAGGCGACGTCTTCCTGCACCGCTTCAGCCCGACCGGGTTCTATTCCTCGGCGGTGCGCAACGGCTTCATCCGCGACCTGGAAGGCCGCTCCGACCGTCAGGTGGCCTATGCCCGCAAGGCCGACGCCGAGGCCGGCCTGACCGAAGGCATCGCCGTCGGCGCCCGGGGTCGCGAGATCTTCGTCGCCCCCGCCGACAAGCCGCGCGTCGAGGGCTGGTTGGCCGAAGGCTACACCCAGCCCATGCGCACGCCCGACGGCACCATGGTGTTCGTCACCGAGGATCAGGCGCGGCGGGTGACCAAGGATCAGGCGGAATGCATGGGCTGTCTGTCGGCCTGCTCGTTCTCCAACTGGTCGCAGCACCACGACGGCTTCACGACCGGCAAGACCGCCGACCCGCGCAGCTTCTGCATCCAGAAAACCTTGCAATCGGTGTCGCACGGCGGTGATATCGAAAATGAACTGATGTTCGCCGGACACAACGCCTACCGCTTCGGCGGCGATCCCCTTTACGACGGCGGCCACATCCCGACGGTGAAGGAACTGGTCGAGACCATCATGCGCGGGGACTGACCGCCGCCTCGCGCGGGTCGCCCTCGGCGACGCGTTTGCATGTGACCCTTTTGTGGGTTACAGTTTATACGAATTATAAGGTACAGGACGTCGGCCCATGCAGATGACCCAGCGCCCCTACAACACCATCCTCGACCGCCTGCGCGCGGCGGGGCTGCGTCCGACCCGTCAGCGACTTGCGCTCGCCAAGCTTCTGTTCGAGGGCGAGGATCGGCACATCTCGGCCGAGCAGCTCCACTCCGAGGCCCTGAGCAGCAACATCCGGGTGTCGCTGGCCACCGTCTACAACACGCTGCACCAGTTCACCGACGCCGGGCTGATGCGCGAGATCGTGGTCGATAGCGGTCGCTCCTACTTCGACACCAACACCACCGACCACCATCACTTCTTCTTCGAGAAGTCCGGTCGTCTGGAAGACATTCCCGACCATCAGGTGGCCCTGACCCAGGTTCCGGCGGCTCCGCCGGGCTTCAAGATCAAGAGCGTCGACGTCATCGTCCGCGTCGAGGGCTGAGGCCCCGGCCCGACGGTCGGCGACCACCGAACAGACGAATGGCGGCCCCTTCTGGGGGCCGCCATTCGTCGTTTTGGGCCGGTTGGTGTCCGTCGGCTTGGTGGAGGGGGCGCCTCAGTTCACCGTCTCGCCGCGATGGACGCCCCAGAATTCGTCGCGCTTCATCCAGCCCTGGTAGCCCGCCACCTCGACGCGGCAGTAGATGCTTTCCGGCGGGCATTGGATCAGCTTTCCCAGGACCCCGGCCTGAAGCCAGGCGGCGGGCGAGGCCATCTCGTCGGCGGTGCGGCGCAGCATGGCACGGTCCTCGCGGACCATGACCGTGCGGCGACCGGACAGCATGGACTGGTGGACCCACCCTTCGACGCCGTCGGGATCGCGAATCTTACGCCAGGTATCGAACTCGGCGATGACCTCCACCGGCAGGTCGCGCTTTACATAGACCCAGTCCACCGGATAACGCACGCCCGGCCCCGCCCGCATGTTCACCTGATCGGACCGCAACGTCACGAAACGCGGCAGCGGCAGGCCGCTGCCCTGGGCGTAGGCGGGTCCGCAAACGGACAGGACAAGCAGGGCAACAAGGAGGCGCAACATCACTCTGGGACTATATCTGGTGGCGGCTGCGGCATTATAGTCGAATCCGGGCCGGACGCCAGGATTGCGCCAGAGCGCGCGGGACGGCGCGGCACGGTGGGCGACGCGGGGGCGGCGGGTAATATAAATACCCGCGCCGGGCCGCCTCGATCCCCGCGCCCGGTTCCGGTCCGCGTCGGTCGCCGGGACCGGGTAATTTTCTTCCGCGTCGCGACGCGAACGGCCCGCCCTTAACCGGCTGGCCCTATGGACAAGCCGAAGCGCGCTTGATAACCAAAGCGCAAGGACAACCCGCCCGAGGGGGAGGCTCATGCCCAAGGATAAACCGCTGGTCGTCGTCACGCGCCGTCTGCCGGATGTCATCGAGACCCGGATGATGGAACTGTTCGACTGCCGACTGAACATGGACGACCACGCCTTCTCGCGCGAGGAGCTGATCGCCGCGGTGCAGGAGGCCGACGTCCTGGTCCCCACCGTCACCGACCGCCTGGACAAGGGGATCCTGGCCCAGGCCGGGGATCGCCTGCGTCTGGTCGCCAACTTCGGCAACGGCGTCGACCACATCGACGTGGCGACCGCCCAGCAGCGCGGCATCACGGTCACCAACACGCCGGACGTCCTGACCGAGGACACCGCCGACATGACCATGGCGCTGATCCTTTCCG
>CAZFRK010000095.1:0-9725 GCA_964521375.1 uncultured Rhodobacterales bacterium | reverse complement strand
TCCCATCAGCATGGCGCCGACCGTGTGACGCAGCATGTCGTTGGTATCGCTGAAGGCTTCCCAGGCGAAGGAGCGGCTGCCCAGGCTGGCCGCCAGGGACCCGGCGATGACGCCGCCGACGGAGGCGACTCCGAATCCGATGGTCGAGCCGGTAAAGGTCATCAGGTACTGCATCGCCTCGCCGATGGGGGCGATGAAGGTGAAGGACATGAGCGGCTGGGGCTCGAAGTCGTCGAAGCCGATGACGCCGGTGATGACCCACCCGGCGGGGATCAGCGCGCCGATCACCAGACCGCCGAGGATGTCCCGCCCGCTGGCGCGAAAGGCCGCGCTCTTGAAGCACCACGCCACGGCGCCCCCGGCCAGCAAGGCGACCAGAACCCAGCGCAGGACGTCGGGCGCCAGGCCCAGGGACGGGGCGATCAGGTCTTCCAGACCCTGCGAGGTGTAGCCCGCCTCCGACAGGTCGAGGTTGAACAGCGACTCCATCTCGACGCGGGCTAGGCCGGTCAGTCCGCGCAGCGTCATATAGGCGAACAGGCCGAGGACCAGGAAGACGTAAAGGCTCTTCAGATTGCCGCCGCCGACGCGGACCAGCGTCTTGTTGCCGCAGCCGCCCGCCATGGTCATGCCGAAGCCGAACATCAGGCCGCCCAGGACGGCGCCGAACCAGCCCAGATCGACGGTGCGGTAGATCGAGGCGTCTATGTCGATCAGGCCGCCCGCGTCCAGGGATTGGGTGCCGACCATGGCGACGGCGATGGCCAGGACCCAGGCCCGCAGGCGCCGCGTGTCGCCCATGAACACCATGTCCGACAGGGCGCCCATGGTGCAGAAATTGGTCTTGTTGGCGACGAACCCGAAGATCAGTCCGGCGCCAAAGGCCCACAGCCCGATGACCGTGGTGATTGGCATTTCTTCCACGTGAAATCCTCCCATATACGCAGGCGCCGGTGTGTTTTAACGGGCACCAACATAAGCACCTGCCCTGGTCTTCGCCAGTGTTGATTCGCTTTTTTCTGGCCGCCGCCCGGTTTGGTCCGTGTCTTCGGCCTTTCTTTTTTATATTGTTATGTTCTAAATTAGCAGTCGCTGTGAGTTGACGGCAAGGCCGCCTTGCGCCTGATATGCGAATTCGGGGCGCCATATGCGCGCTCCGGGCGTGCCTGGCCCAACTCCCGAAAAAGAACGAAGCACGTCCGATCAACGGGCGGCTCGACAAGCGAAGCAACAGGGGTCCGAATGGACCCGGCCGCCCCGCGGGCTTCCGGGCGGCCAAAGAGGGAGGTCCTGATGTCCGAGGCCAAAGCCAAGAGCATGTCCATCATCGTCACCAAGGGGACCCTGGATTGGGGCTACCCGCCGTTCATCCTGGCGACCACCGCCGCCAGCATGGGCCTGGACGTGACGCTTTTCTTCACCTTCTACGGCCTGGCGCTTCTCAAGAAGAAGCTCGACCCAAAGATCACCACGCTCGGCAACGCGGCCATGGAGATGCCCATGATGGGCGGCCACATGGCGATGCCCAACCTGATGGGCATGCTGCCGGGCGTCGATTCGATGGCCACGTCCATGATGAAGAACCTGATCAAGAAGAAGGGCGTGGCGTCGCTGGAAGAGCTGCGGGACATGACCGTGGAATGCGATGTCCGCATGATCGCCTGCCAGATGACCCTGGATCTTTTCGAGTACAAGCAGAGCGACCTGATCGACGGGCTGGAGTTCGCCGGTGCCGCCACCTGGGTCGAGGTGGCCTCCGGCAGCGACATCAACCTGTTCATCTGACCGGAGTCCGCCGCCGCGACGCGGGGCCGCGACCGGCCCCACGCCGAGGGGCGGGGATGGGGCGAACCGACCGCGTCAATGCGGGCGGCGCCCGTCGGGGCTTGAGACAAGCCCTTGGAATGCTAGATAAAAGAACCAAACAGGGAGACTGACCCCATGAGCACCAAGACCGAACTCGACGTGAAGGGCCTCAACTGCCCGCTGCCCATCCTGCGCGCCAAGAAGGCGATCAAGGACATGGGCATCGGCGACATCCTGGAAGTCCACGCCACCGACCCCGGCTCGGTGAAGGACTTCGACGCCTTCTGCCGCCAGACCGGCAACAAGCTGCTGGGCCAGAGCGAGGCGTCGGGCGTCTACACCTTCCAGATCGAGAAGGCCTGACGGCGCATGGCCCGGTTCGGGCCGGTCGGACGCCGTCCGGCCAGCCTCTCGACCCTGGCCGTGATCCTGGGGGTGTCGGTGGTGGGCGGCGCGTCCGCCACCGCCCAGGAGCTTGTCTATTTCCATGCCCGCGGCTGTCCCTACTGCGAGCGGTGGGAGGCCGAGGTTCTGCCCGTCTACGGCAAGACCTGGGAGGCCGTCCGCTTCCCGCTGCGCGAGGTCGCCCTGTCCGACGACGTGCCGCCGGATCTGTCGCTGGATGGGTCCGTCCAGTTCAAGCCGACCTTCGTTTTGGTCGATTCCGCGGGCGTCGAGGTCGGGCGTGTCACCGGCTACAATCCGGAATGGTTCTGGGCCTTCCTGGACGAACAAATCCGCGCCCATGACGCGGCGGGGCTGGCCGTCGGCAGGGTTCCGCCCTCTCCGTCGCCCTGCCTGGACACGCCCGCGGCCTGTTGAGGTCGTCCGTCGACGCCGTCGGGTGGCGCGTCAGCGCGCGACCTTGGCCCAGAGGTCGAAGTCGTCGGCGTCCTCGACCGTCGCCCGGACGATTTGCCCGGCGGTCAGGGACGTTTCCCCGTCCAGGAAGACGGCGCCGTCGATTTCCGGGGCGTCGGCCTTGGTGCGGCCCACGGCGCCCTCCTCCGTGACCTCGTCGATCAGGACGTCGACGGTCTGGCCGATCTTGTCGGCCTGCTTCTCTTCCGAAATCTGGCGCTGCAATTCCATCAGGCGGTGCTGGCGCTCCCGCGCGTCGTCGGGGTCCACGGGGTCGGGCAGGGCATTGGCCTTGGCGCCCGCGACCGGCTCGTAGATGAAGCAGCCGACGCGGTCCAATTCCGCCTCGTCCAGGAAATCGAGGAGCTGCTCGAAGTCCTCCTCCGTCTCGCCGGGGAAGCCGACGATGAAGGTGGAGCGGATGGCGAGGTCCGGCACCGTGTCGCGCCACCGCTTGATGCTGTCGAGCACGCGGCCCTGGTCGCCGGGCCGCTTCATGGCGCGCAGCACGGTCGGGCTGGCGTGCTGGAAGGGCACGTCCAGGTAGGGCAGGATCTTGCCCTGGGCCATGAGGGGCAGAAGCTCGTCCACGTGGCGGTAGGGATAGACGTAGTGCAGGCGCACCCAGGCGCCGTGCTCGGCGGCCAGATCGCCGAGCGCCGCCGACAGTTCGGTGACGCGGCTCTTGACCCGTCCGCCGCGCCAGTCGCTTTCGGCGTACTTCAGGTCGATGCCGTAGGCGCCGGTGTCCTGGCTGACCACCAGCAGTTCCTTGACCCCGGCCCGCAGCAGGCGTTCGGCCTCGTTCAGCACCTTGTGGGCCGGACGCGACACCAGATCACCCCGAATGTCGGGGATGACGCAGAAGGTGCAGCGGTGATTGCAGCCTTCCGAAATCTTCACATAGGCATAGTGGCGCGGCGTCAGGCGGATGCCTTCCGGCGGCACCAGATCGACGAAGGGATCGGTGCGCGGCGGCAAGGCGTCGTGAACGGCCTCGACGACTGCTTCATATTGATGCGGGCCGGTGACCGCCAGGACGCCGGGATGAACCTCGCGCACGGCCTTTTCGTCGCCGCCGAGGCAGCCGGTGACGATGACCTTGCCGTTCTCGGCCAGCGCCTCGCCGATGGCTTCCAGGCTTTCCGCCTTGGCCGAATCGAGGAAGCCGCATGTGTTGACGATGACCGCGTCCGCCCCGTCGTAACTCGGCGACAACTCATAACCCTCCGCCCGCAGGCGGGTGAGGATGCGTTCGGAGTCCACCAGGGCCTTGGGGCAACCCAGCGAAACGATGCCGATGCGCGGCGGTGCGGTCTTCGATGCGGTCATGGCGCGGGTAGATACGGTATCCGCGACGGGTCGTACAGGGGGAAAAAGGGTGGGGGCGTGCCCGTGAGGGTCCGCGCGTCGTGATACGAAGATGGAGCACACCCGGACCCGATTAGTCGCCTTTTCTGTGTGGGAATTGCCGCGCGTCGCGGGGAAGTGCTTGCGAATGTCAGTCTTTCCGCGCCGTTCCGGCTGTCCTGAAGGGGCGGGCAATGCCTGACTAACGTGTTACAATTTTCTTGGCGATTGGTGAGAATGTGTATTATATTCTCGGGTAGACGCGTGGTTGGGCCTGCCGGGGCCTGTTCCAATCCAGGCCCTGAACCTGACCCGCGACATGACACCGATCGGAGGAAGCGACCGTGAGCGCCGATATCGCGAAGGATACGACCCACGCCCTGGACCCGCGCGAAGCCGCCTTCCAGGCCCGCGTCGAGGCCGACGAGGCCGTCGAGCCGCGCGACTGGATGCCCGAGGCCTATCGCCGCACCCTGGTCCGGCAGATCTCGCAGCATGCCCATTCCGAGATTATCGGCATGCAGCCGGAGGGGAACTGGATTACCCGCGCCCCGACCCTGCGCCGCAAGGTGGCCCTGGTCGCCAAGGTGCAGGACGAGGCCGGGCACGGCCTCTACCTCTACAGCGCCGCCGAAACGCTTGGCGCGTCGCGCGACGACATGGTCGACGCGCTGCTGGAGGGGAAGGCCAAGTATTCCTCCATCTTCAACTACCCGACGCCGACCTGGGCCGATATCGGCGCCATCGGCTGGCTGGTGGACGGCGCGGCCATCTGCAATCAGGTGCCGCTCTGCCGCACCTCTTATGGTCCCTACGCGCGGGCCATGGTGCGGGTGTGCAAGGAGGAGAGCTTCCACCAGCGCCAGGGCTACGAGATCATGCTGGATCTGGCCAAGGGCTCGTCCGAGCAGAAGAAGATGGCCCAGGACGCGCTGAACCGCTGGTGGTGGCCGTCGCTGATGATGTTCGGCCCGCCCGACGGCCAGTCCCCGAACTCCGCCCAGTCCATGGCCTGGCGCATCAAGCGTCACACCAACGACGAACTGCGCCAGAAATTCGTCGACATGACGGTGCCGCAGGCCGAGTTCCTGGGCCTGACCACGCCCGATCCGGATCTGAAGTGGAACGCCGAGCGCGGGCACTACGACTTCGGCGACATGCCGTGGGACGAGTTCTTCGAGGTCCTGAAGGGCAACGGCCCGTGCAACCGCCAGCGCATGGAGGCCCGGCGCGCCGCCTTCGACAACGGCGCCTGGGTCCGCGAGGCCGCCGCCGCCCATGCCGACAAGAAGGCCGCCCGCGAGGCGCGTGCCGCCTGACCCCGCCGCCCGGGCGCCCGGGCGCCTCGCGACGTCCAGCCCCGCGACGTGACGGAGCAGGGGATGGCGGCGATACAACGAATGAGGAACAGCATGTCCAAGAAAACCTGGCCCCTGTGGGAGGTCTTCGTCCGCTCGAAGGCCGGTCTGGCCCACAAGCATGTCGGCAGCGTCCATGCCGCCGACGCCGAGATGGCGCTGGAAAACGCGCGGGATCTCTATACCCGCCGCGGCGAAGGCTCGTCGCTCTGGGTGGTGCCGTCGTCGGCCATCGTCGCTTCCGATCCCGACGACAAGGAGGCCCTGTTCGATCCGGCGGACGACAAGATCTACCGCCATCCGACCTTCTACGACATTCCGGAAGACGTGGGGCACATGTGATGGCCGGGACGATCAACCGCGACGACCTGTTCCAGTATGCCCTCAGGCTCGGCGACGACAGCCTGGTCCTGGGACAGCGCCTGGGCGAATGGTGCGCCAAGTGTCCGGAGATGGAACTGGACGTGGCGTTGATGAACACCAGCCTCGACCTGCTGGGCCGCGCCCGCGGCTTCCTGACCTACGCCGGAGAGGTGGAAGGCAAGGGGCGGGACGAGGACCATCTGGCCTTCCTGCGCGACCAGGGTGATTTCCGCAACGTCCTGTTGGTCGAGCAGCCCAACGGCCACTTCGGGACCACCATCGTCCGCCAGATCCTGTTCGATGCCTTCGACCTGGCCTTCATGGAAGGTCTGGCGACCAGCGGCGACGAGACGCTCGCCGCCATCGCCGCCAAGGCGGTCAAGGAAACGCGCTATCACCTGAAGTTCTCGCGCGACTGGCTGGTCCGCCTGGGCGACGGAACGGACGAGAGCCATGGCCGCGTGGCCGAGGCCCTGGAGACCGTCTGGCCGTTCCACCACGAGCTGTTCGAGATGGACGACCTGGAACGCCGCCTTGTCGCGGCGGGCATCGCCGTCGACCGCGAGTCCCTGAAGGACCGCTGGGACGCCACCGTCGACGCCGCCCTGGCCGAGGCCACCCTGACCCGTCCCGCCGACGGCTGGAAGCCGGGAACCGGGCATTGGGGCGGCGGCAAGGCGGGCAACCACACCGAACACCTCGGCTTCCTGCTGGCCGAGATGCAGTGGATGCAGCGCGCCTATCCGGGCCAGTCCTGGTAAGCGCCATGACGCTGACCGTCGATCACGCCTGGGGCGCCCTGGCCGAGGTCCACGACCCGGAAATCCCCATGCTCTCCATCGTCGATCTCGGCATCGTCCGCGCCGCGCGGATGGTCGGGACCGGCGGAGTGGAAGCGGACCTGTCGCCGACTTATTCCGGCTGTCCCGCCGTCAACGTGATCGAACTGGACGCCGAGGTCGCCTTGCGCCGGGCCGGATTCGATCCCGTCAGAATCAAGCGTGTCATGGCGCCCGCCTGGACCACCGACTGGATTACCGACGAAGGCCGCCGTCGCCTGATCGCCGCGGGTATCGCCCCGCCGGTGGAGAGCGGCGGCAAGGGGGCCTTGCTGGGCGAGGAGCCGGAGCCGGTCTGTCCCCACTGCGGATCCAAGGAGACGAATCGCGTGAGCGAATTCGGCTCGACCGCCTGCAAGGCTTTGTGGCGATGCAAAAGCTGCCTGGAGCCCTTCGATTATTTCAAATGCATCTGAGTTAAGGACGATTGAGCGATGGCCCGTTTTCAGCCCCTCACCGTGACCGACGTGCGGCGCGAGACCAATGACACCGTCTCCATCGCCTTCGATTTGCCCCATGACCTCAAGGAAACCTTCGCCTATCAGCCAGGGCAATATCTGACCCTGCGTACGACGCTGGACGGGGAAGAGGTCCGACGCAGCTATTCCATTTGCGCCGGTGTTCCGGACGGCGAACTGCGCGTGGCGGTGAAAACCGTTCCGGGCGGGCGGTTCTCCACCTGGGCGAACGAAACCCTGAAGGCCGGAGACACCATCGACGCCATGACGCCCATGGGCCGCTTCACCGCGCCGATCGAGCCGGACAAGGCGAAGTCCTACGTCCTCTTCGCCGCCGGATCGGGCATCACGCCGGTCATGTCCATCCTGCGCACCGTCCTGGCTCTGGAACCGGACAGCGACGTGACGCTCTTCTACGGCAACCGGACCACCGGCTCGATCATCTTCCGCGAACAGTTGGAAGACTTGAAGAACCGCCATATGGGCCGCCTGCGGGTGTTCCATGTCCTGTCGCGCGAGAAGCAGGACGTCGAGCTGTTCCAGGGGCGTATCGACGGCGCCAAGGCGGGGCGCCTGCTGGACGGCCTGTGCGACGCCGCCGACATCGACCATCTGTTCGTCTGCGGCCCGGAAGCCATGATCGAGGGCGTCCGCGACGCCGCCGAGCAGCGCGGTCTGGACAAGACGCGCGTCCATTTCGAACTCTTCACGACGCCCGGCGAACAGTCCAAGGGACCGGCGCGCGCCACCATGGCGGCGGAAGAGCGCGACGGCGCCGACGCGGTGCATGTCACGCTGCGCATGGACGGCGACCTGTGGCGGTTCGACATGCCGCATGGCGAGACGGTCCTGGACGCCGCCCATGACGCCGGTCTGGACGTTCCCTTCTCCTGCAAGGGCGGTGTCTGCGCCACCTGCCGCTGCAAGGTGACGTCGGGCGCCGTGGAGATGGACAACAACTATTCCCTCGACGACGACGAGGTGGAGGGCGGCTTCGTGCTGTCCTGCCAGGCCCGTCCGACGGTCGACACGACCTCCCTGGAGGTCGATTTCGACGCCCGCTGACGGGCGCGCGGGGAGGGGATGCCCGCCCCGCGCGTCCGGCCCGTCATGACCATGATGACGCAAGGGCTTCTATTCGCGGCGGAATTTCGGTGCCGCCAGGTCGGTCGCCGGACTTGGCCGCCTAGTCAAGTCCGCGCTTAACAGGGGACAAGTCTCCCACGGCTTGCTACGATCATGCGCGGTCATGGCGGCGCGCAGGGGTCTGCCGGCAGGGGGGAGCATGGGCGGTCGATCTTTCTTCCGCATCAACTTTCACGTCAGCATCTTCGTCCTTCTGGCCGGAGTGGTGGTGGTGTCCACGCTCGGGTCCGTCGCCAGCGTCTTCCACTCCAGCGGAAGCGCCGCCCTGGAGGGCGCCTCGGCGCAGTTCCTGGCGACCGCCGGACGCTTGCAGGATCGCATCGAAAGCCATATGGCCGAGACGTTGGATCTGGCCTCGGTCGGGGCGGCCCTGGGAGCGTCCAAGGAGCCGGTCGTCGGCGACGCCCTCGGCCATCCGCTGCTGCCGTTCTTCCGGGATACCCTGGCGCGGCGTGGCGGTCTCTATTCCCTCTATGTCGGATTCGACAATGGCGACTTCCTGCAGGCCATCGGCGCCGCCGAGGACGCCTCCGTGCGCGCGCAGCATCGGGCGCCGGACGCCACGGCGCTGATCCTCCGGGCCATCAGCGGCCAGGGGGATGATCGTCGGGAGGTTTGGACCTTTCTGGACGCCGTCGGACAGCGCCTGGGCGGTCGGACCGTGTCCGCGCCCGACTACGATCCACGCCGCCGGGCCTGGTACGGCGACGCCCTGGCCGGAGACGGCGGCGGACCGGTCCTGAGTGAACCCTACCTCTTTCATTCCTCGGGACAGCCCGGCATCACCGGCGCCCGGGCCTTGTTGGGCGGCGGTGGCGTCTTTGGCGCCGACCAGTCCCTGCACGACCTGGCCGCTTTCGTCGAGGCGCAGCGCATTTCCTCGCGCGGGGGCGTCATCCTGCTCGACAGCCAGAGCCGTGTCCTGGCCGCCCGTCCCCTTCTGCGCGGGCGGCGGGCGACGGCCCTGGCGCCGCTCGACGACGGCGCGCGGTCGTCGCGCGCGGTGCTGGACGCCATCGTCCGCGGCAATCGCGGCGGCCCCATCACCATCTTCGAGCCCGACAGCGGAAACCCGCTCATGATCCGTCTCGGCCACTGGCAGGGCGGTCAGGGGGCTGTCATTACCTTCGCCGTCGTGGCGCCGGTGGACGACTTCACGGTGCAGTTCGACCTCATGCTCGGTCGTATCCTGATCTTCGGCGCCGTCATCATGGCCCTGGTGGTGCCCCTGGCCATCATCGTGTCGCGCCGCATGTCCGTCTCCCTGCGGCGTCTGGTCGCCGAGGCGGAGCATATCCGCGCCTTCGACTTTACCGACCGACCGCTGCCCCGCTCCAATATCGAGGAGTTTCAAGACCTCGCCATGGCGTTCGGGCTGATGCGGCGCACCCTGGCCGACCGCACCGAGGACCTGGAGGTCGAGCAGGCCAAGCTGGAGCGGCTGGTCAACCAGGGCATCGCCATGTCGGCGGAACGCGACGGCACGCGGCTGATGCAGATGATCCTGGAAGGCGCCAAGGATCTGACCAACGCCGACGGCGGCA
>CAZFRK010000094.1:0-9767 GCA_964521375.1 uncultured Rhodobacterales bacterium | reverse complement strand
TCAGCGAGCAGAATTTCAGGAAGCTGCGCCGCGAGATGCCCTGGCGCCGGATGACGTCGTAGAAGGTTTCGAGCTGGCCGCTCATCGGTCCCCCCGTTCTGTTCTTGGCCCGCGGACCGGGCCGGTTGTCCCTCCACCGCGCGAAGCGGTCACCGGAACAAACAGCACCATCCATGCCGTTGCGAACGGGTCGCAGAAGAGTGGGGCAAAGCCTTGATATCGCGGGCGGGTTCGGTCCGGGACGCGCCCGCCCATCGCGTGGGAGGTGGAAACGAACCTTCCATACGGAAGAATATCTTCCATATGCCGCAACGCAGCAAAACCACTGAAGGGAAGGGGTTTTCCGTCTTCGCCGCGCTCGGCGGCGGAAAGGCCGCGACCTCCCGCCCCGCCGACCCAACACCGTCTATCCGCCGCCTGGGACGGTCAGACCAACTCCGCCACGGCGTTGAGGCGCTTCAGCGTCTCCCCATCCGCCTGTCCGGTGACCGCGTCGGGGTGGAAGTGGCGCTGGAAGGCGGTCAGGGCCTTTTCCAACGGGCTGACCTTCGCGTCCACGCGATAGCCGATGGCGGTCAGAAGCTGGGCCGGGTCGCCCGTCTCCGGCGCCGCGGCGACCTGGGCGGCGGTCGGCCACAGGCCGGTTCCGGCGGCGGCGAGGCGGGGCCAGTCGAAGCGTTCGCCCGGGTCTTCCTTGCGCCAGGGGGCGACGTCGGCGTGGCCGACCACGTCGCGCGGGGCGATGGCCGGGTGACGGGCCAGGATCTCGCGGCACAACGCCTGAACGGCGACCATCTGGGCCTCGGGGAAGTCGCGGTAGCCGAACTCGTGGCCCGGATTGACGATCTCGACGCCGATGGAGCGGTTGTTCACGTCGGTTCGCCCGCGCCACCAGGAAATGCCCGCGTGCCATGCCCGCCGATCCTCCTCCACCAGCCGCAGGACGGCCCCGTCCTCGTCGACGCAATAGTGGGCGGAGACCTCGGCCTTGGGATCGGTCATCCGCGCCAGGGCGTCACGCGCGGTCGGCATGCCGGTATAGTGCAGGACCAGCATGTCGATCACGGTGCCCGGTTCACGCGGGCCGTGATTGGGCGACGGCAGGGAGCGGATCAGCAGGTCGGTCATGGGCGGTCCTTTGGTCATCTGGATGGGAACGGGGCCGACGCGGACCAGGCTCCGGCGCCGTCAGTCCCCCGGCGTGCCGTAGGGCGCCTGACGCTCGCCGCCGCCCGGAACCGGCGGCGCCCGGCGGCTCTGCCGGTAGAGGATCACCCCCACCCCGAAAATGGTCAAGCAGCCACCGGCCACCTTCTGCCACGTCAAGACCTCGCCCAGCACCAGCACCGCCGAGACCACGCCGATCACCGGCGCCACCAGATTCAAGGGAACGACGACGCTGACCGGATGCTTGCCCAGCAGGTAGTACCACAGCGAATAGGCGACGATGGAGGCGCCCAGGGACACGTAGAGAAGCGCCCCCCAGCCGACCCAGGTCGCCTCCCGCACGGCCTGCCACTGGCCGTCCTCGAAGATCAGCGAGAAGAGGGCCACCGGCGGCACGGAGAAGAGCGACACCCAGCCGGTGACGCCCAGCGGCGGCATGGCCTTGACCTTATGGATGACGACATTGGAGACGGCCCAGGCGAAGGCCGCCTCCACCAGCAGCAGGAACGGCGACAGGGCGGGCAGGTGCGGTTCGCCCGCCAGCACCGTGGCCCCGGCGAAGGCCAGGACCAGCCCGGCGATGCGCCACGCCCCCAGGCGGTCCTTCATGAACACGGCCGCCAGCAGGGTCGAGAAGGGCACGCCGAGCTGCATCAGGATCGCCCCCGTGGCGCCATCGACGTCCTTCATGCCCTGGAACAGCATGGCGAAATGCAGCGTCCCGAAGGTGACGGACAGCAGGAGGATCCACTTCGCCTCCGCCTTCGGCAGGCGATAGAAGGGCACCACCAGGGCGGCGACCAGGGAAAAGCGCATGGCCGTCAGCAGGAACGGCGGGAAGGCGTCGACGCCGACCTTCACGACGACGAAGTTGAACCCCCAGATCGCCATGACCAAGAGGGCCAGGAGCGTATCGCGCAACGGCATGAAAGGATGTCCCTAGCGCAGTCCGCGCGCCCGGGCGATGTCGTCCCAGGCGGCATTGATGGCCGCCATCTTGCGGTTGGCGACCTCGACGAATTCCGGCGGCAGGCCCTGGGCCATGACGGCGTCGGGATGGTGTTCCCGCAACAGCTTGCGGAAGGCGGCGCGGATGGTCGCCTCGTCGTCGGAGGGCGACACCCCGAGGACGGCGTAGGGGTCGGCCTCGCCGCGCGCGGTCCCGGCGCGGTGCCCGGCCCGCACCCGATCCCACACCCGCGGCGGCAGGCCGAACAAGTCGGCGCAGCGGGCGAGAAACGCCTCTTCGTCGGCATTGAGCGGGCCGTCGGACTCGGCGATCAGCAGCAGGGCGGCGATCAGATCCTCCAGGACCTGCGGACTGTCGGCGAACAGGCGCCCCAACTGCCCGGCGTACATCTCGTAGCCGTCCGGCGACTTCTGCGCCATGTCGAACAGGCGGCGCACCGTCTCCATGCCTTCGGGCGGCACCACGAACACCCGTTCGAAGGCGGCCAGTTCCTCGGCCACCACATGGCCGTCGGCGCGGGCCATCTTGGCCGACAGGGTGATGACGCCGACGGTGAAGGCCGTCTCCTTGGCCTGCCGACCAAGCGCCGCCAACGGGCTGTCCGGCGCCATCAGGGCGGCGAAGGGGTTCCACTGCCGGTCCCAGGCGTGACCGGCCAGACCGCCGACGGCGGCGCCGATGGGGCCACCGACCATGAGTCCGAACCCGGCCCCCACCCACTTGCCCCATTGACTGATCATCTTCGCTTTCCCATCGCCGGTCGCTTGACGCGCCTGTCCCGAAGCCTGCACCATCGCTCCCCCGCCGCCAAGACCAAACACCGGGATCCGCCGACATGCCCGCCAGCCGCGACGACCTTTTCGCCTTCCTCGATCAGTTGGGGATTGAAACCGCCACCGTCGACCATCCCCCCGTCTTCACGGTCGAGGAAGCCAAGGAGCATTGGGCGGACATCCCCGGCGTCCATTGCAAGAACCTGTTCCTGCGCGACAAGAAGGGCATGTTCTTGGTCGTCTGCCCGCACGACCGGGCCATCGACCTGAAGGCGCTCGGCCCGCTGATCGGCGCCAAGCGCCTGTCCTTCGGCTCCGCCGAACGGCTGGGCGAGACGCTGGGAGTGGAGCCGGGATCGGTCACGCCCTTCGCCCTGATCAATGATCGCGACGACCACAGGGTCACGGTGATCCTGGACGCCGAGATGATGACCGCCGAACGACTGAACTATCATCCGCTGGTCAACACCGCGACCACCACCATTTCCAACGACGGCCTGCGTGCCTTCATCAAGGCCTGCGGTCACGACTGCCACGACGTCGACCTGCGCCCCATGCAGGCCGCCGACTGACCCTTTCTTCAGGACGCCCTCCGCCATGACCTCCCCCGCCGCCGTTCCAGCCCGCACCGCGCCCGCCGCCTGCATCGACGCCCTGCGCGCCCTGCTGGGCGACCGCCTGTCCACCTCCGGCGCCGTCCGCGAGCAGCATGGCCGCGACGAAAGCTATCACGCCGCCTGTCCGCCCGACGCGGTGGCCTTCGCCGCCTCCACCGCCGAGGTGGCGGAGATCGTCAGGATCTGCGGCGCCCACGGCACCCCGATCATCCCCTTCGGCACCGGCACCTCGCTGGAAGGCCATGTGGCGGCGCTTCAGGGCGGCGTCTGCGTCGACGTGTCCCGGATGAACGCCATCCTGACGGTGCGCCCCGACGACATGGACGTGACGGTCCAGGCGGGGGTGACGCGCAAGCAGTTGAACGAGCACCTGCGCGACACCGGCCTGTTCTTCCCCATCGATCCGGGCGCCGACGCCTCGCTGGGCGGCATGGCGGCGACGCGGGCGTCGGGCACCAACGCCGTGCGCTACGGCACCATGCGCGAGAACGTCCTGTCCCTGACGGTCGTCCTGGCCGACGGGCGCGTCATCCGCACCGGCGGGCGGGCCCGCAAGTCCTCCGCCGGATACGACCTGACCCGCCTGTTCGTCGGCTCCGAGGGGACGCTGGGCATCATCACCGAAGTGACCCTGCGCCTTCAGGGCATCCCGGAAGCGGTGGTCGCCGCCGTCTGTCCCTTCCGGACGCTGAAGGACGCCGTCGCCACGGTCATCGAGACCATCCAGTTGGGCATTCCCGTCGCCCGCATCGAGCTTCTGGACGAAGTGCAGATGCGCGCCATCAACAATTACTCGAAGCTCGACCACCAGGAAACGCCGACCCTCTTCTTCGAATTCCACGGCACCGAGGCGTGGGTCGCCGAGCAGGCCGATCTGGTCAAGGAGATCGCCTCGGGCCACGGCGGCGCCGACTTCCAATGGGCGCGCGGCCACGAGGACCGCGACCGCCTGTGGAACGCCCGCCACACGGCCTATTACGCGGGCATGGCCCTACGCCCGGGCTGCTCCGCCTTCAGTTCCGACGTCTGCGTGCCCATCTCGCGGTTGGCCGACTGCATCCTGGAGACCCGCCGCGACCTCGACGCCTCGGGCCTGACCTGCCCCATCGTCGGCCATGTCGGAGACGGCAATTTCCACGTCCTCTTCCTGATCGATCCGGACGACCCGAAGGAAATGGAAACCGCCCAGGCGCTGAACGACCGTCTGGTCCGGCGAGCCATCGCCATGGACGGGACCTGCACGGGCGAACACGGCATCGGATCGGGCAAGATGGCCTTCATGGAAAGCGAACACGGCGTCGCGCTGGACGTCATGCGGGCCGTCAAGGCGGCCCTGGACCCGGCGAACCTCCTCAATCCGGGAAAGGTCCTGCCGACGCCCTGACGGTCGCCGCGCCGTGCCGTCGGACAGGCGCCACCGCGCCACCGCGTCTGACGGCTTGCCCCCGTCGCGGGGCGGAGCAATACTAAGCCCCTGGTTGATGAGGGGTAAACGGCGTCGCCGGGAAGCGCCATGGAACGATTGACGATCAAGGTTCTGCAACGCCGGATGGTCGTTTTTTCCGTGCTGGCGCTTCTTCTGACCGGGGTCGTCGTCGCGGCCTCGGCCATTATCCCCTTGGGCCGTCTGCTCAATGACGGTGCCCGCGACCGTCTGGTCCACGTCCACACCTTGACCAAGCTGTCGGTCAACCAGCACATGTTGACCTTGGAGGGGCTGGCCCTTCAGGTGACCAGCCGGTCGGCCATCCGCAACGCCCTGGCCAACTACCTCGCGGGCGACCTAAGCGCCGAGGACCTGCGCGCCTTCAGCGAGCCGAAGCTGGCCGACGCCATGAACCTCAGCCCGCTGATGACCGGCATCTTCCGACGCGCCGCCGACGGCACGGTCATCGCCGCCATCGGCCAGCAGCCCTCGCCCGTCCTCAGCTTGCCCGCCCCCGGCCCGGCGCCGCGCCTGGCCGGTCCGGTGATGGTGAACGGCGCCCCCCAGATGGTGGTCGTGGCGAGCATCCTGTCGCACGACGGCAAGCCGCTGGGCAGCGACGCCGTGGTCTTCTCGGCCCAAGGGCTGGCGCCGCTGTTGAACCAGCGCGGCACCCATCAGACCTACCTGGGGCGGGAAGTCTCCGGGCGCCCCCAATGGTTCACCAGCGACGCCACGGGGCGCATGGTCCACGCCACCGCCCCCTTCCCGCTGATCGTCGCGCCCGAACAGCGCGTTGAAACCTACGATGGGGATCGGGGGGCGTCCTGGGTGACGGTGTCCAGTCCGATCGCCGACACGGCGTGGGCTCTCGTCACCGCCGCCCCGGCCTCGGACGTCTTCGCCGAGGTGCGCGGCGTCCTGGCGCTGACCGCCACCGCCACCGCGGTCGCCGTGGGCCTGGGGGCGTTGGCCCTGCTGCTGATCCTGCGACCGCTGGGCGGCACCCTTCTGGTCCAGGCCGACGACATGGCCGACCAGCTCGAGCATTTGCGGGAGATGCGCGGCGACCTGGAGGCCGAGCGGCGGCGCCTGGCGGACTCCAACGCCGACCTGGAACAGTTCGCCTACGCGGCCTCGCACGACCTGCAACAGCCCCTGCGGCAGATCTCCGGTTTCCTGGACCTCTTGAGACGCCGCTACGACGCCCGCCTGGACGACGAGGGACGGGAGTTCATCCACCACGCCGTCACCGGCGCCCGCCATCTCAGCGTCATGATCCAGGGGCTTCTGGAATACTCCCGCGTCGGCCGCCTGGAACACTCCCTGCGCTCCTGCGATCTGGCGGAGGCCGTGCGCAAGGCGACGGACCTGCTGGCCATGCGCGTGGAGGAAACAGGCGCGACGATCGACATCGGCGCCTTGCCGGTCATCACGGCGGAACCGCAGCAGATGACGCGCCTGTTCCAGAACCTGATCGACAACGCGCTCAAATACCGCCATCCGGACCGACCGCCGCACGTCACGATCACCAGCACGGGGACGAAGTCCGCCTGGACCATCGAGGTGCGCGACAACGGCATCGGCATGGCACCGGAGCAGGCGGCCCAGGCCTTCGCCCTGTTCCGCCGCCTGCATCCCAACCTGGGCGTCGAAGGCACCGGCCTGGGCCTCGCCCTGTGCCAGCGCATCGTCACCCGTCACGGCGGCGAGATCACCCTGGAGAGCGTGGAAGACGAGGGTTCGACCTTCACCATTCGCCTGCCGCGCTCCGACGACGTCCGACAGGCGACCGGCTAGGGCGGGCATAGGCCGCGAATGCGTCGTCGCGGGCAAAGCCGCCCGCTCGGGATTTGCCGTCTCAGTCCCCGTCCAGCACGTCGACCCCGTACCCGGCGTCCCGCAAGGCGGCGACAAGGCGCGTCAGGGCCTTGGCGTCCATGGTCTCGACGGCGACCTCCAGGCTGGCCTGCTTGGCGGGCAGATGGCTGAAGGTGCGCTGGTGGTCCACGTCGACGATATTGCCGCCCGCCGCGCCGATCAGCGAGGCCACGCGGGCCAGCGACCCCGGCGCGTCGGCCAGGCCGATGCGCAGGCGGGCCATGCGGCCCGAGCGCACCAGATCGCGCAGGATCACGCTGGCCAACAGCCGCTGGTCGATATTGCCCCCCGACAGGATAAGCGCCACGGCCCGCCCGGCGAAGCGGTCGGCGTTCTCCTGCAAGGCGGCCAACGGCGCCGCCCCGGCGCCTTCGACGACCGTCTTCTCGATGGTCAGCAGGTCGACGATGGCGGCCTCCAGGGCCTCCTCGGAGACCAGCAGGATGTCGTCCACCCTGGCCCGGGTCACCGCGCGGGTCAGAAGGCCCGGCTCCTTGACGGCGATGCCTTCGGCGATGGTGGCCCCGCCGACCTCCGGCGCTTCGCCGCGCAGGACGGCGGCCATGGAGGGATAGAGGCGCGTCTGCACGCCGATCACCTCCACCTCCGGCGCCCGTCCCTTGACCGCCGTCGCGACCCCCGAAATGAGGCCGCCGCCACCGATGGGAACGATCACCGCGTCCAGCGGACAGGGGGCGTCGTCGAGGATTTCCAGCCCCACCGTCCCCTGCCCGGCGGCGACCAGACGGTCGTCGTAGGGATGGATGAAGACCAGCCCGCGCTCCGTCTCCAGGCGGCGGGCATGGGCCGTCGCCTCGGTCAGGCTGTCGCCCTCCAACACCACATGGGCGCCGAAGGCCTCGGTATGCTGCACCTTCACGAAGGGCGTGCCGCGCGGCATGACGATGGTCGCCGGAACGCCCAGGCGCTGCGCATGGAAGGCGACCCCCTGGGCATGGTTGCCCGCCGACATGGCGACGACGCCCTGGGCGCGTTCGGCGTCCGACAGGGCCAGAAGGCGGTTCAGGGCGCCGCGCTCCTTGAAGGAGGCGGTGAATTGCAGGTTCTCGAACTTCAGGAACAGACGACAGCCGAGCAAGGCGCCCAGGGTGCGCGATTCCAGGAACGGCGTGCGCGCCACCTCTCCGGCGATCCGCGCGGCGGCGGCGGTCACGTCGTCCAGGGTCAGGTCGTCGGCGGACGGCTGGGAAAGAGTCACGGGGGCACCTCCGGTCAAGCCCCCCATCATGCCCTGGACGCCGCGCCCCTCCAACCCCTGGCCTGACATCCATGAAATGTCCGTTTCGATACATATTTCACTCTTCAGTCAGTGAAAGTGATACACTTATCACCAATGAAAGTGTTTCATATCCTCGACCTGAGAGTCGTTATCCTTAAATTTGATACGTTTTTAGTCGACACACTGACCGATAGCGTGTCACTTTCTCCGCAACCGGACACAAGTTCCGGCGCCGCCGCCGTGGCGGATTTAGGGATGAAACGACGAGGGAGACCCCCATCATGCTGTTCGATGCCTGCGACGCCGAGAAAATCGCCACCTGGAAGGGCGAGATCGAAAGCACCATCAATTCCTTCGACACCCTGCGCCCCGAGATCGAGGACTATTTCCGCCAGAACGGCGAACATGATCCGGCGCAAGTCCTGTCGAGCTGGGACACCATTCAGACCGTCAACGACGGCGATACCCTGTGGGGCGCCTTCATCGGCGACGGTGGCGATGCCCGCGCCGCCGCCGAGGTCGAAGGCCGCGACCTGACCTTCGGCACGCCGCCCGACGGCTACGGCAACGCCAACTGGCGCGGCATGGAGCTTTGGTACGTCGTCTAAGGGACCACCCGGGACGACCTTCCCCAAGGCGCGCCACATGGGGCGGAAGACCCAGGTCTCCGCCCCGTCTTTTTGGTCGGGACGACGGCGCGGCGATGCTAGGATGCCGCCATGAGCACCTTGCCCCGCCCCCTCCCCGCCCCCGCCGCCCTGGTCTGGATTCAGGCCGGAAGCTGCGGCGGCTGCACCCTTTCGGCACTATCGGCGGAAGACAAAGGGCTGGCCGGCGTCCTGACCGACATCGGCTACGAGGTGGCGTGGCACCCGGCGCTGAGCGAGGCTTGCGGCGCCGAGGCCCTGGCCCTGCTCGACGACCTGATCGCCGGACGCCGCCCCCTGGACGTGCTCTGCGTCGAAGGCTCGATCATGGCCGGGCCGTTCCAGCGCCTGCCCGGAACCATGCGCGCCATGGCCGATCTGGTGCGCGACCTCGCCGCCCGCGCCGGTCACGTGGTCGCCGTCGGAAGCTGCGCGGCCTTCGGCGGCATTCCCGCCGCCAACGCCGCCGAGACCGGCGCCACCGGCCTGCACTACGGCGGCGCGACGCCCGGCGCCGGACTGCTGCCCGGCGACTGGCGGGGTGGCGGCGGCCTGCCGGTCATCAACGTGGCCGGATGCGCGCCGCACGGCGGATGGGTGGTGGAAACCCTGGCCGCCCTGGCGCTCGGCGAGCTGGAGGCAGGCGACCTGGACGACTTCGGGCGGCCCCGGTTCTTCGCCGACCATCTGGCCCACCACGGCTGTTCGCGCAACGAGTTCTACGAGTTCAAGGCCAGCGCCCAGGTGCTGGGCCAACGCGGCTGCCTGATGGAGAACCTGGGCTGTAAGGCGACCCAGGCGGTGGGCGACTGCTCCATCCGGACCTGGAACGGCGGCGGCGGTTGCGCCAACGCCGGGGCGCCCTGCGTCGCCTGCACCATGCCCGGCTTCGAGGACCCCTCGGCCCCGTTCCAGGAAACGGCCAAGCTGGCGGGCATTCCGGTGGGCCTGCCGGTGGACATGCCCAAGGCCTGGTTCGTGGCCCTGGCGGCCCTGTCCAAGTCGGCCACCCCCGACCGCGTGCGCCGCAACGCCGCCGCCGAGCA
>CAZFRK010000093.1:0-9827 GCA_964521375.1 uncultured Rhodobacterales bacterium | reverse complement strand
CCTTCCTGGAGGCCTGGGGTCACGAGGCCCACGACCTGGGCCACCTGCCCGACGATCCCCGGGTCATCGCCGACGCGTTGCGCGACGCCGCCGGGCGGTTCGACGCCATCGTCACCTCGGGTGGCGTCTCGGTTGGCGGCGAGGACCATGTGCGCGAGTCCGTCGAGGCGGCGGGCGGCGACCTGTTCCTGTGGCGCCTGAAGGTCAAACCGGGCAAGCCCCTGGCGCTCGGCGAGATCGGCGATTGCGTGGTCATCGGCCTGCCGGGCTATCCGGTCTCCGCCCTGGTGCAGCTCATGATCATGGGCCGCGCGGTCCTCGACCGGCTGGCCGGGGCCGTCGCCATGCCCGCCCTGCCGCCCGCCTTGCAGGTGCGCGCCGGATTCGCCGCCGCGGCCCAGACCGGCCGCCGCCAGCTTCTGCGCGCCTGCCTGGATCACGATCCCTACGGCAGCCTGATCGCCCTGCCTTATCCCAAGCAGGGGTCGGGGGTCCTCGCCTCGCTGGTCGGCAGCGACGGGCTGGTCGACATTCCCGCCACCCATGACGGCATCACGCCGGGCGACATGGTCGACTTCCGGCCCTTCGACTGGTTCCTGCGCTAGGCCCGCCCCGCCATGTCCGTCTTCTCCATCGCCCCGCGCCTGCCCTTCGCCGACACCCTGGCCGCCGGACTGCTGGCCGAGGCCGGGGACGACCCCCTGGCCCTGGCCTCCATCACCGTCCTGCTGCCGACGCGGCGCGCCCGCCGCACCCTGCGCGAGGCTTTCCTGCGACGGTCGGCGGGGCGGCCCATGGTCCTGCCGCGCATGGCCGCCATCGGCGACCTGGACGAGGACGAGGCCCTGTTCGCCCAGGCGCTCGGCGGCGCGGTGGCCGCGACCGCGGAGATCCCGCCCGCCATTCCGCCGCTGCGCCGCCGCCTGCTGCTGACCCGGCTGGTCATGGCCAAGGGCGACGAGACGGGCCGCCCCTACACGCCCGATCAGGCGGCCCGGCTGGCCGACGAACTGGCCCGCCTGCTCGATCAGGTGCAGACCGAGGGCCTCGGCCTCGACGGCCTCACCGCCCTGGCCCCCGACCGTTACGCCCGCCATTGGCAGATCATCCTGGACTTCCTGACCATCCTGACCGTCGCCTGGCCCGCCATCCTGGCCGACGAGGGCTGCGTCGATCCCGCCGACCGCCGCAATCGCCTGCTGCGCGCCCAGGCCGCCGCCTGGACCGCCGCGCCGCCGCCGGGCCGCGTGGTCGCCGCGGGCATCACCGGGTCGGTGCCCGCCGCCGCCGACCTTCTGGCCGCCATCGCCGCCCTGCCGCGCGGCGCCGTCGTCCTGCCCGGCCTCGACCGCGCCCTCGACGACGACAGTTGGGCGCGCCTCGACGACGGCCACCCGCAGCATGCCCTGAGGCGGCTGGTCGACCGCTTGGGTCTCGCGCGGTCCGCCGTCGCCGACTGGCCGGTCCCGCCTGAGGAAGAGGCCGCCGACAGCCGCGCCCACGCGGCCCGCGAGATCCTGATTTCCGAAGCCCTGCGCCCGGCGGCGACCAGCCACCGCTGGCGCGGCCTCCCGCCGTTGGACGCCGAGGCCGTGCGCGGGGTCCGTCGGGTCGACTGCCCGGCGCCGCGCGACGAGGCCATGGTCATCGCCCTGATGATGCGGGAGGCCCTGGAGAGTCCGACCCGGACCGCCGCCCTGGTGACGCCGGATCGTGACTTGGCGCGGCGTGTCGCCGCGGACCTGAAACGCTGGGACATCACGGTCGACGACTCCGCCGGACGCCCGCTGACCGTCACCCCGCCCGGCGCCTTCCTGCGGCTGACCGCCCGCATGGTGGCCGACGCCTTCGCCCCGGTGCCGCTGTTGGCGGCGCTCAAGCATCCGCTCTGCGCGGCGGGGCTGGAGGTGGCGGTGTTCCGGGACGCCGTGCGCCGCCTGGAGATCGACGTCCTGCGCGGGGTTCGCCCCGGCCCCGGCCTGGCGGGCCTGCGCGCCGCCGTCGCCACCCTGCCCGAGGCCGCCCAGGCGCCGCTGACGACCCTGATCGACGCCCTGGAGACCTGCTGCGCCCCCTTCCTGGCCGCGATGACCGGCGAGGCCGCGTCCTTCGGCGCCCTCTTGGAGGGCCACATGCGGGCCGCCGAGGCCCTGGCCGCCTCGCCCGCCCTGCCCGGCCCCTTGAGCCTGTGGGCCGAGGACGCGGGCGAGGTGGCCGCCGGATTCGTCCGCGAACTGGCCGAGGGCGCGGGCGTCCTGCCCGACCTCTCCCCGGCGGCCTATCCGGCGCTGCTCGACGCCCTGATGAGCGGCCAGTCGGTGCGCGCCGAATTCGGCAGCCACCCGCGGCTGTCCATCCTGGGTCCCATGGAGGCGCGGCTCCACCATGCCGATCTGGTCATCCTGGGCGGCATGAACGAGGACGTCTGGCCGCCGCGGACCGTCGCCGACCCCTGGATGAGCCGCCCCATGCGCGGCGACTTCGGCCTGCCCATGCCCGAGCAGCGCGTCGGCCACGCCGCCCACGACTTCGCCAACGCCTTCTGCGCCCCGACCGTGGTCCTGACCCGGTCCGAAAAGATGGAGGGCACGCCGACCGTGCCGTCGCGCTGGCTGTTGCGCCTGGATACGGTGCTGCGCGCCCTGTCCCTGCCCGCCGTCACGGCGACCGACGATCCCTATCTGTCGTGGGCGGCGATGATGGACCAGCCGCCGCGCTTCGAGACGCCGGAGCGTCCCGCTCCCCGCCCACCGGTCGCCCAGCGCCCCACCAAGCTGTCGGCGACACGGGTGGAGACCTGGATGCGCGATCCCTACGCCATCTACGCCCAATACGTCCTGGGCCTGAGGGCGCTGGACGCCCTGGACGCCGAACCCGGTCCGGCGGACTACGGCACCCTGGTCCACGGCGCCATGGAGCGGTTCCAGAAGCGTTACCCGCGCGACCTGCCGCCCGACGTCTTCGCCGCCCTTCTGGACTGCGGACGCGTCGCCTTCGAGGACCAGATCGCCCGCCCCGCCGTCTGGGCCTTCTGGTGGCCGCGCTTCGAGCGGCTGGCCGCCTGGGTCGCGGCCAAGGAGACCGAGCGCCGGGGATTCGTCCGCGAAACCTTCGTCGAGGTGTCGGGCGAGTTGGCCGTCGGCGCCTTCACCCTGACCGCCAAGGCCGACCGCATCGACCTGTTGCAGGACGGCGGCCTGTCGATCCTCGACTACAAGACCGGCGCCCCGCCGTCCGACACCGAGGTCAAGGCTGGCTTCGCCCCGCAATTGCCCCTGGAAGCCCTGATCGCCCGCGCCGGAGGGTTCAAGGGGGTGCCCGCCCGCGCCGTCTCCCAGTTGGTCTATTGGCACCTCAAGGGCGGGCAAGAGGGCGGGGCCGAGCGCGTCCTGAAGGACGACCCAATGGTGCTGGCCGACGAGGCGCTCGACGGACTGAAGGGGCTCATCGACGCCTTCGCGCGGGAGGACACGCCCTATCTCGCGCGGCCCCATCCGGAGAAGGCGCCGGGGTGGTCGGACTATCTGCATCTGGCCCGCGTCAAGGAATGGGCGGCGGCGGAAGGAGACGGCGGATGAGCGAACTGTCGCGCCGCGCCGGAGAGGCCCAGCGCCAGGCCGCCGACCCGGCGACCTCGGCCTGGGTGGGCGCCAACGCGGGCACCGGCAAGACCAAGGTCCTGACCGACCGCGTCCTGAACCTGTTGTTGGCCGGAACGCCGCCGGACAAGATCCTCTGCCTGACCTTCACCAAGGCCGCCGCCGCCGAGATGGCGACCCGTCTGGCCCGCAAGCTGTCGGGCTGGGCGGTGGCCGACGACGCCGATCTGGCGGCGGACCTGACGGCCCTGCGCGGGACGGAGCCGGACGCCGTCATCCGCGAGCGGGCGCGGCGCCTGTTCGCCGGGATGCTGGACGTGCCGGGCGGCATGCGCATCGAAACCATCCACGCCTTTTGTCAGGCGCTGCTGCGGCGCTTCCCCCTGGAAGCCGGGGTCAGCCCCCATTTCGAGGTGTTGGACGACCGCGACGCCGCCGACCTGATGCATCAGGCCCGCGAATCGCTGCTGCTGCGCGCCCGCGACGGCGGCGACGGCGCGCTCCGGGATGCCCTGGCCGTCATCACCGGCGTGGTCGGCGAACAGACCTTCGGCGAGCTGATGGCCGAACTGACCGCCGCCCGCGGTCGCCTGCGCCGTTTGCTCGACCGTCCGGGCGGGCGCGCCGCCGTCGCCGCCGATTTGCGCCACCGCCTGGACCTGGACCCGGGGGACACCCCCGCCTCGGTCCTGGCCGCCGCCTGCGCCGAGGACGCCTTCGACCGCGACGGCCTCGCCCAGGTCGGCGCGGCGCTGGCCGGGGGCGGCAAGAAGGATCAGGCCGCCGCCGCCGAGGCCCTGGCGTGGCTGGCATGCCCCGACGCCGAGGCGCGCGCCGCCGCCTGGGACGCCTACGTCCTGGCCTGGGTGACCAAGACCGACGGCGCGCCGAAGAAACAGTTCCCGTCCAAGAAGGTGGCCGAGGCGCGCCCTGATCTGGCGCCGGTCATCGGGGCCGAGACGGCGCGCGTCATGGCGGTCCGCGACCGCCTGAAGGCGGCCACCGTGGCCGAGGCGACGGAAAGCCTGCTGGTCATCGCCGACGCCCTGATCGGCGCCTATGAGCGCGGCAAGGAGCATATCGGCAAGCTGGACTTCGACGACCTGATCCTGACCGCCCGCCGCCTGCTGTCCCAATCGGACGCCGCGGCCTGGGTGCTCTACAAGCTGGACGGCGGCATTGACCATGTGCTGATCGACGAGGCCCAGGACACCAACCCCGACCAATGGGCGGTGGTGAAGGGGCTGGTGGAGGACTTCTTTTCCGGCGACAGCGCCCGCGACGACGCGGCGAGCGGTCGTCGCACGGTCTTCGCCGTCGGCGACCGCAAGCAGTCTATCTATTCCTTCCAGGGCGCCGACCCCGCCGCCTTCGAGGCCATGCGCGCCCACTACGCCGAGGCCGTGCCCGCCGCCGGGGGCCGTTGGTCCGACATCGGCCTGACGGTCTCCTTCCGCTCCACCAGCGCCGTCCTGGGGGCCGTGGACGCCGTCTTCCGGCGCGCCCCCGCCGACGAAGGCGTGGTCCTGCCGGGCGAGGACATCACCCATCTGGCCTTCCGCGACCGCGACGCGGGCCGGGTCGAGGTGTGGTCTCCGGTCCAGCCCACGGCCATCGAGGACCCCGACCCCTGGAAACCGCCCGTCGAGGCGATCCGGGGCGAGTCGGCCCAGACCCGGTTGGCCCGCCTGATCGCCCGCCGCGTCTCCCGCATGACCGGCGCCGACGGGAGCGCGGGCGAGCGCCTGGACAGCAAGGGACGACGCGTCCGGGCGGGCGACATCCTGGTGCTGGTGCGCCGTCGCGGCCCCTTCGTCGAGGATCTTGTGCGCGCCCTGAAGACGGAAGGCGTCGCCGTCGCCGGTATCGACCGCATGGTGCTGACCGAGCAGATGGCGGTCATGGACCTGATGGCGCTGGCCCAGACGCTGCTTCTGCCGGAAGACGACCTGAGCCTGGCCTGCGTCCTGAAGGGTCCGCTGATTGGTTTAACGGAAGACGAATTACGTGAAATCGCGTATGGCCGCGCCAAGGGCGTGACCCTGTGGCGGGCCCTGCGCGACCGCGGCGACGCCCCCGGTCCCTGGCGCGAGGCCTACCGTACCCTGCGCCACCTGATGGACCGCGCCGACTTCCTGCCGCCGCACGAACTGTTCGCCGAGGTCCTGGGGCCGCTCGGCGGGCGGGAAAGGCTGCTCGCCCGCCTGGGCGTCGACGCCGCCGACCCGCTGGACGAGTTCGTCCAACTGGCGCTGTCCTACGACCGCGGCCACGCCCCCAGCCTGCAAGGCTTCCTGCATTGGGTGGCCGCCGGAGACCAGGAGATCAAGCGCGACCTGGAGGAAGGCGGCGGCAGCGTGCGCGTCATGACGGTGCACGGGTCCAAGGGTCTTCAGGCGCCCATCGTCTTCCTGCCCGACACGCGGGCGGTGCCGCAGGTGCGCCAGAAGCTTCTGTGGGACGACGGCCTGATGGTCTGGCCGCCCAACGCCGCCAGCCGCGATCCGCTGTGCGACCGGCTGGTGGAGGCGGCCAAGGACGCCCAGGCCCGCGAATACCGGCGGCTGCTCTACGTCGCCCTGACGCGGGCCGAGGACCGGCTGATCGTCTGCGGCTGGGACGGCAAGCGCGCCGCCCCGGACGCCTGCTGGCACCGACTGGTCGAAGACGCCCTGGCGCCCATCGCGCGGACCGAGGACGACCCCTTCCTGGCCGCCGACGGCACCCTGGAAACGTCGGACATCCTGGTCCTGGACAGCCCGCAGACCCGCCCCGTGGAAGCCGCCGACGACGACGCCCCGCCGGCGGCCCCGCCGGAGCTTCCGTCCTGGGTGTTCGCCCGCCCCGCCGCCGAACCGTCGCCGCCCCGGCCCCTGGCGCCGTCCAAGCCGCCTCTGCCCGAACCGCCCGTACGCTCGCCGCTGGACGCCTCCGACGACGAGGGACGGTTCCGCCGGGGGCGGCTGGTCCACCGCCTGCTCGAAAGCCTGCCGGACCTGCCCGACACGGCGCGGGCAGGGGCGGGGGCGATCTATCTCGCCCGCCCCGTCTGGGGCCTGCCGGAGGCGGAACAGGCCCACATCCTGGCCGAGACCCTGGCCGTCCTGGACCATCCCGACTTCGCCCCGCTGTTCGGTCCGGACTCGCGTCCCGAAGTGCCGGTGAGCGGCGTCGTCACCGTGCGCGGTCGACCGCACGTGGTCTCGGGCCAAGTGGATCGGCTGGTCGTCACGCCGACCGCGGTCCGCGTCATCGACTTCAAGACCAACCGCCCGCCGCCGCGCCGGGTGGAGGACGTCAGTCCCGCCTACCTAGCCCAGATGGCGCTTTATCGCGCGGTCCTGACGGGGCTGTTCCCCGACCGGACGGTCGGCGCCTCGCTGCTGTGGACGGACGGCCCCTTCGCCATGGACCTGCCCGGCGCCCTGCTCGATCAAACGCTGGAGGATCTGCCCGCATGACCCTGACCGTCCGCCCCGCCGTGGCCGGGGACGAAGCCGCCTGGCGCGCGCTGTGGCGAGGCTACCTGGAGTTCTACGACGCCGCCGACCTGCCCGAGGCGATCACGGCGACGACCTGGGCGCGCTGCCTGGACCCCGGGGAGGCGGTGCACTGCCGCCTGGTCGAGCATGACGGAACGGTGATCGCCTTCGCGCTCATCGTTCTTCATCGCGGGACCTTTCACATCGGTCCAGTCTGCTATCTGGAGGATCTGTTCGTCGCTCCCTCGGCGCGGCGCCTGGGCGCGGCGCGACGGCTGTTCGAAGCCCTGGAGGAAGAAGGACGGGACAAGAGATGGGCCAAGGTCTATTGGCAGACCTTGCCGGACAACGCGGCGGGACAGGCCCTCTACGACAAAGTGGGCAGGCGCACGGACTTCATCCGCTACGACCTGCCGCTCGGCTGACCGTCTCCGGCGCCGTCTATCGGCGCTCGTCGTCGCGGCGCACGCGCACCGGCTTCATGACGCGGCGCACGGCGACATAGGCCGCGACCTTCAGCGCCAGCAGGAAGACCAGTCCGCCGGTCACGGCGGCGGCGATGGTCGGATCGGTGAAAAGCTGCATCCCGCGTCACCCTTGAAGTGCATAACCGGATAAACAGCATAGCGTCGCGCGCCGCCTGGGCGCACGACATTTCGCAAGGAACGGCCTTAAGGACTAGGCGTTTTCCGCCAGGACCGACCCGGCGAGGTAGAGGGACCCGCAAATCAGCACGCGGCGGGGCGCCCCATCCGCCCCGGCGACCAGATCCCGCAGCGCCGACTCGACATCGGCGGCGGTTTCGGCGTCCCGGACCATCTGGCGGCGCGCCGCCTCGACCACCTGTTCGGGGGTCTTGCCCGATCCGGTGTCGGCGTCGGGCACGGGAACCGCCCTCAGGCGATGGATGCGCGGCCCCAAGGGCTTGAAGAAGCCATCGGCGTCCTTCGGCCCCATCATGCCCATGATCACATCCAGAGGCCGGTCCTTCCAGCCGCGCACGAAGGTCGCCAGCATCTTGGCCGCCGCCGGATTGTGGGCGCCGTCCAGCCACAGCTCCCAGCCTTCGGGCAGAAGATCGACCAGCGGACCTTTCGTCAGCGGCTGCATGCGGGCAGGCCAGCGGGCGCCCTTCAGGCCCAGCGCCAGGGCCGATTCGGGCAGGTCGAAGGTCGCGGCCAGACGTTCGGCGGCGGCCAGCGCCAGACCGGCGTTGCGCACCTGATGGGCGCCGGTCAGGCCGGGCGGCGGCAGGTGCCAGGTCACGGCCCGCCCCTCGTAGGTGACGGCGCCGTCGCGGTCGGCCCGGACGTGGAAGTCCCGCCCCTCGACATCGGTCGGGGCGCCGACCTCCAGGGACCGTAGTTCGACGATCTTGGCCGCCTTGCGGTCCAGCTTGGCGACCACGCAGGGCACGCCCGGCTTCATGATGTGCGCCTTCTCGGCGGCGATGGCCTCGATATGGCCACCCAGGAACTGCTCGTGATCCATGGCGATCTGGGTCAGGACCGTGACCGCCGGGGTCTTGATCACGTTGGTGGCGTCCAGACGCCCGCCCAGGCCGGTTTCCAGGATCACCACGTCCGCCGGAACGCGCGAAAAGGCCAGGAAGGCGGCGCAGGTGGTGACTTCGAAGAAGGTGATGGGACGGTCGCCGTTGACGCGCTCCACCTCTTCCAGAAGGTCGGCCAGAAGCTCGTCGTCGATGTCGGCCCCGGCCAGACGGATACGCTCGTTGAAGCGCACCAGATGGGGCGAGGTATAGGCGTGGACGCGATAGCCCGCCGCCTCCAGCATGGAGCGCAGGAAGGCGATGACCGAACCCTTGCCGTTGGTGCCCGCCACATGGACCACCGGCGGCAGGCCGTCCTGGGGATTGCCCAGGTCGGCCAGAAGCCGCCGCGCGCGGTCCAGGGACAGGTCGATCAGCTTGGGATGCAGGCGGCCCAGCCGGTCGAGCGCGTCCAGCGCCCGGGCGCTGTGTCCGCCTCCGGTCAGCCCGGCCACGGCCCTATTGTTCCCTGTCGTGATCCGGGCCTTCGCCCGGCGCCGGAAGGCTCGCCTTGTCCTCGGCCCCGTCCTTCGGACCCAGTTCGGCGGCCTCGACGGTCTTCAGCTTCTGCTCGGCGTCGACCAGGGCCTTGGGACGCAGGGGAACGACCTCCCCGGCGGGACCGCGATGGCGCAGCAGACCCAGCAGCTTGCCCAGGCGATCGGCCAGATGGTGGCGCGAGATGACCATGTCCACCATGCCGTGCTCGCGCAGGTATTCGGCGCGCTGGAAGCCTTCGGGCAGCTTTTCGCGGATGGTGTTCTCGATCACCCGCTGACCGGCGAAGCCGATGACGGCGCCTGGCTCGGCGATCTGGATGTCGCCCAGCATGGCGAAGGAGGCCGTCACGCCGCCGGTCGTCGGATCGGTCAGCAGGACGATGTAGGGCAGGCCCTTTTCCTTGACCTTGTCGACGGCGACCGTGGTCCGCGCCATCTGCATGAGGGACAGGATGCCCTCCTGCATGCGGGCGCCGCCCGACGCCGGAACGGCGATCAGGGCCGCGTCCTGGACCACCGCCAGCTCGGCGGCGGCGACCAGGCCTTCGCCGACGGCCATGCCCATGGAGCCGCCCATGAAGCTGAAGTCGAAGCCCGCGACCACCACCGGACTGCCGCCGATGGTGCCGTGGGCGACGATGATGGCGTCCTGCTCCCCGGTCTTGGCGCGCGCTTCCTTCATGCGCTCGGGGTA
>CAZFRK010000092.1:0-9948 GCA_964521375.1 uncultured Rhodobacterales bacterium | reverse complement strand
GGTGGTGCTGACCGCCGGGGTCAGCCAGAAGCCGGGCGAGACCCGCCTGGAGCTTCTGGAGCGCAACCGCGCCGTCTTCGCCGGGATCATCCCGGCGGTGCTGGAAAACGCTCCCGACGCGGTGCTGGTCGTCGCCACCAACCCGGTCGACGTCATGACCGCCGTCGCCCAGGAGCTGTCGGGGCTGCCGCCGGGGCGCTGCTTCGGCTCGGGGACCATCCTCGACACCGCCCGCTTCCGGTCGCTGCTCGGCGCCCATTTGGGCATCTCGTCCAAGTCCATCCACGCCTATGTCCTGGGCGAGCACGGCGATTCCGAGGTTCTCTGCTGGTCCTCCGCCGTGGCCGGGACGGTGTCGCTGGGCTCGGTCGCCTACGAGGCGGGCCGGCCGCTGGACGAAGCCGCCCGCGCCCGCATCGACGACGGCGTCCGCCACGCCGCCTACCAGATCATCGAGGGCAAGGGCGCGACCTGGTTCGGCATCGGCGGCGGCCTGTGCCGCATCGTCCAGGCCATCGGCGCCGACGAAGGATCCATCCTGACCGTCAGCCAGGTGGAACGGAGCGTCGAGGGCGTCGGCCCGGTCGCCCTGTCGCTGCCGCGCATCGTCGGCGCCGGGGGCATCACCGGCACGGTCATGCCGACGCTCAGCGCCGACGAACGGGGCGCCCTGAAGCGGTCCGCCGAGATTTTGCGGGAAGCCATGGGTCAAAAGACCTAGACTTGGAAACACCTTGTTAAGACTATGTGGTCGACACTCGACCCTTCACCCTTGAGCGACCCACACAGGTCAACAGCCCCCGTCCGCCCATGGCCATCGAACCGGAAGAAAAGACCGGCATGCTCGGATGCCTCGCCGCCCTGGCGGCCATCGGCGCGGTCATCGGCGGCGTGGTGTGGTTTTCGCAGCAGGACTTCACCCAGGACCCGGAGCCGCAGGCGTCCCAACGCTCCGGCACGGCCTTGACCCATGTCGATCCGGTCCGCGAGAAACGGGTGGTGAAAAGCGCCGCCACGGCGGGACCGACCAGCGTGCGGGTCAGCACCGACGACCGCCAGGACGAGACGGCGCGCGCCGCCGGGGTCACCGCCGCCGTCCAGAACCTGGGATCGCTGTCCACCGATCCGCCGCCCGAGGTGACGCCGGAGATCGTCGCCGTGACCGAGCGCGTCCTGGCCTCCGAGCCGCTGTGCTACGACGGTCGCATCGCCCGCCGCGGTCCCAGCCTGTTCACCCGCTCCGGCTTCGCCATCACCTATGGCACCGACACCTACAACGAGGGCGATCCCCTGCCGCGCCTGGAAATCTTCCTCGATACGGTCAACGGCGCCGTGACCGCGTCCTACCTGTCCATGACCCACAACCGGCTGCGCGATTTCCCCGACCACGAGGTTCCGGTGGAGTACGGCGAGGACCCCCTGAGCGAGGTCATCGCCAAATGGATCGCCGCCGTGGCCACGGAGACCTGCCCCGACGCGGTGCCCGGTCGGACCCCGGGGAAAGCGTCCGGCGCCGACGTCAAGGGCGGCCCGGCGCTCCTCGACTGACCATCCCTCGCCTAGACACGACCCAGGACGATTGGGACGCTCCACGACCTTCAGGACGTGGCCGGTTCCATGTCGGGGTGGAATCGCGCCCAGCGGTTCCGTCCGTCGGCCTTGGCCACGTACATGGCGGCGTCGGCGTGGCGTTGCAGGTCCGACGCCGTCTCGCCGTCCTCCGGGGCCATGGCGATGCCGATGCTGACGCCGACGCGCAGCGACAGGCCCTCCACATGGACGGGGGCGTTGACCTCGGCGATCAGCTTGTCGGACACCGTCTCCGCCGTTTCGGCCCCCTCGACCTCCGGCAACAGGATGACGAACTCGTCGCCGCCCTGCCGGGCCGCCAGATCCGAGCGCCGCAAGGCGGTCGTCAGGCGCCCGGCCACCACCTTCAGCAGGTCGTCGCCGATGGCGTGACCGTGGGTGTCGTTGACCGCCTTGAAGCCGTCCAGGTCGAGGAACAGCAGCGCCGTGCGATGGCCGTGACGGGCGGCGCGGGACAGTTCCTCCTCGCAGCGGCGGTTGAAATAGGCGCGGTTGGGAAGGCCCGTGAGCTGATCGTAGTCGGCCAGATAGCGGATGCGCCGCTCGGCCTCCTTGCGCTCGGTGATGTCGCGGGCGACGGCGATGATGACCCTTTGGCCGTCGTAGTCGGCCAGGGTGGCCCGGATCTCCACGGGAACGCGGATGCCGTCACGCCCGATATGGACCCGTTCGAAGGTAGCCTCCCCGGTGTCCCGCAATTCGGCCAGGGTATCGGCCCAGCCGTCGATGGACTCCGGCGCGGTGATGCTGTGGATGGTCATGCCGCGCAGGTCGTCACGGGTGTAGCCCAGCCGGTCCGCCGCCGCCGGATTCACCTGAAGGATAGGGCCGGCGCGGTTGTCGTCGTCCAGGGTGATGACGAAGATGGAATCGCCCGAGCCGTCGAACAGGGTTCGGTAGCGCGTTTCGCTTTCCCGCAACCGGTCCTGCGCGGCCAGGCGGTCGGAAATGTCGTGGAAGGCGACCACCGCCCCGGTGACCGTTCCGTCGCGGATGATCGGCGCGGCGCTGAGCGCCACGGGCAACCAGCCGCCGGAGCGGGTGCGGAACCAATCCTCGTGACGCCGGACGACGGCGCCGTCGGTCAGGCACAGGCGGACGGGGCAGTCCTCCACCGGATAGGGTCTGCCGTCGGGATGGGCGTTGTGCCAGATCTCATGACTGGACAGGCCCGCCGCTTCCTCCGCCGTCCAGCCGAGCGCCTCTCCCGCCGCCGGGTTCAGGAAGGTGACGCGACCGCGGGCATCGACCACATAGACGCCTTCGGTCAACAGGTCGGCGATTTCCCTTTGCCGCCGTTCACTGTCGCGCAAGGCGTGTTCGATGGCGCGCTGGCGGGTGATGTTGGTGCCCACGGCGACGATGTGGCGGACGCCGCCCAGCTCGACCAGGGTCAGGCTCCACAGTAAGAGGCGGGTCGAACCGTCGCGGTGCAGCCAGCGGTTTTCATGGCGGGAGGCGCCGTCCGTCAGGGTCCGGCGCATGGCCTCCTCGACACCCGGTCGATCCTCTTCGGGGACCAGCAGGTCGATGCCGTCCCGTCCCATCACCTCGGTGGCGCGGCGCCCGCTCAGGTATTCGCAGGCGCGGTTGAAGCGGACCACCCGCCCTTCGGCGGACATCACGATGATCGGCGCCTTGGCGGTTTCCAGGATGGCGTTGGTCAGGGTGCTTTCGCGGAGAAAGGTCTCGGCGTCGCGGGTGACGTCCGTGACGTCGTTGAGACGCCCCACGCCGCCGATCAGGTGGCCGTCGCCGTCGGTCAGGCGGCGGCAGTGGAATTCCATCCACCGCGAACCACCGTCGGCGGCCCGCCAGCGCAGGCGGCGGTCCACGGCCTCGACGCCATGCCGCAGGACCTGTCCCAGCGCCTCTTCCAGGTCCGCCACGTCCGCCGGGTCGACCAGGGCGGTCACCGGACGGCCCAGCGACACCGCGACGGAATGACCCAGCAGGGCCGTCCAGGCCGGACTGAGGTAGGACCAGCAGGCGTCCGGAGTGATTTGGAAAACAATGTCGGGGGACGCCTCGACGAGGCGGGCGAAATCGACGGAAGACGGCGGCCCGCCGGAGCGAGGATGGGTCTTGGGTGCCATGCGCGCGCCCTTGTCTCTGACAGTCCCCGATTCTAAGGCGGCGCCGGTCCCATCGCAAGCCGCGTGGCGCTGTGAAAGGGCGCCGCCGCTGTGTTAGGATGCGGCCAGACGTGGGTCGTAAGAGGGATGGCGAGGCGGATGCCCTATATCGAATGGGACGAAAGCATGAGCGTGGGCGTGCCCGTGCTCGATGCCGACCATCAGCGTCTCATCCGGCTGCTGAACAGCTACGTGGAAGCCCTGGAAGAGGACGAGGGGCTGATGGTCACCGACATGATCTTCTCGGCCCTGGCCGACTACGTCCACACCCATTTCAGCCGCGAGGAAGACATCATGGCCGAGGCCGGCTACGCCGACCTGGAGGCCCACAAGGCGTCCCACCGCGCCCTGGAAGACCGATTCTCCGAGCTGCGCGACAGCTACGTCCTCAATCCCGACAAGCGGGCCGAAAAGAAGGTCGAGGACTTCCTGATCGACTGGTTGAAGTCGCACATCCTGAAAATCGACATGCGGTACAAGGACGTGGTGTCCAAGGTGGCCGACAGGCATCCGGCCTTCTGACCGCGCCGCCGATTTCCCTAGCCATCAAATGACTTTCGCGCCGCCGCCGCGCGGCCTATATGTGCGGCCATGACAGACGCCGTCTTCAAGTCCTGTGCGAAGGCCACCCCGGGAACCGTCCGCGAGGACGACGGGCGTGAAAATCTCGTCGGTCTCTCCCGCCAGGAGATGACCGACCGTTTCACCGCGATGGGCGAGAAGGCCTTCCGCGTCAAGCAGGTATGGTCCTGGATCTACGTCCGGGGCGCGACGGGCTTCGACCAGATGACCGACCTGTCGAAGGACCTGCGGCGCAAGCTGGAAGACCGCTTCTTCATCGGTCGTCCCGAAGTGACTCGCGAGCAGACCTCCACCGACGGAACGCGCAAATGGCTGCTGCGCTTCTTCGACGGCAACGAGGCGGAGACCGTCTATATCCCCGAGGATGATCGCGGCGCGGTCTGCGTCTCCACCCAGGTCGGCTGCACCCTGACCTGCCGCTTCTGCCACACCGGCACCCAGACCCTGGTCCGCGACCTGACCGCCGCCGAGATCGTCGGCCAGTTCATGACCGCCCGCGATTCCTACGACGAATGGGGTCCCGGCACGGAAGAGGGCCGCCTGGTGTCCAACATCGTCGTCATGGGCATGGGCGAACCGCTGTTCAACTACGACCAGACGGTCAAGGCCATGAGCATCGCCATCGACGGCGACGGACTGGCCATGTCGCGCCGCCGGGTGACGCTGTCGACCTCGGGCGTGGTGCCGCGCATGTACGACCTGGGCCGCGACCTGCCGGTCAACCTGGCCGTCAGCCTGCACGCCGCCACCGACGAGGTGCGCGACGTCATCATGCCGATCAACAAGAAGTGGCCGCTGAAAGAGCTGATGAAGGCCTGCCGCGACTACGAAGGCGCCTCCAACAGCCGCCGCATCACCTTCGAATACATCATGCTGAAGGGCATCAACGACAGCGACGCCGACGCGCGCCAGTTGGCCAAGCTGGTCAAGGGCATTCCGGCCAAGTTCAACCTGCTGCCCTTCAACGCCTGGCCGGGCAGCGGCTACGAGCCATCCGACCCCGACCGTATCCGCCGCTTCTCCGACATCCTGGCCGAGGCCGGATATTCGGCGCCGGTGCGCCAGCCGCGCGGACGCGACATCCTGGCCGCCTGCGGTCAGCTCAAGTCGGACAGCCAGCGGGAACGCGCCAGTCTGGCCAAGGCCCGCCAGCGCGCCGGGATCGTCGACGACCATCACCCGGCCCCCTGACGCCCCCGAAGGCAAATCCCGAGCGGACGGACTCGTCCGTGACGACGTATTTGCTTTAGAAAGAAAAGGATAGAGTGGATTTCGCGACCGCATGGGAGCGAAAGCCGCCCCAAGCCCCAGGCGCCGCCCGTCCGGCGCGGGACCTGGGACGGTGGGGCGGCAGGCCCGCCGTCAGGATCCCACCGTTAGGACTCGGCCAGATGGCCGCGGGAGTCCTCGATCGGCGTCGTCGGCAGGCGAAAGCGGAAGCGCGCTCCCCGGCCCGGCGGATCGGCTTCCAGCCACAAGGCACCGCCGTGGCGCTCGGCGATGCGCCGACAGATGGACAACCCCATGCCGGTCCCCGGGGGCGTCGCGTAGGCCGCCGTATCGGCGGCGTCGGACGGCGCCGCGGACTCCGCCGTCGCCAGCCGCTGGAACATCTGGAACACGCGATCCCGCGCGTCCTCGGGAATGCCGGGGCCGTTGTCGGCGACCTCCACCAAAGTCGCGGTCTCGTCCTCGCGCCAGGCCCGGACCGTCACCGTCGCCGGATCCTCGCCATGGCCGTACTTGACGGCGTTGGTCACCAGATTGAGCAGCAGGCGGTGCAGAAGCGCCGGATCGGCGGCCAGCGGCACCTCGCCCCCCTTCTCGGCCAGGGTGGCCCCGGTCTCGCGCAGGGTGACGCCCAGGTCGTGCCGCACCAGATCCAGAGCCTGGGTCAGGGTCACGACCTTATGGCGCAGCGGCGCCCGCTCGACCCGCGAAAACGTCAGAAGGTCGTCGATCATCGACTGCATGCGATAGGCGCCGTCGGTCATGTAGTGGAGGAATTCGCGCGATTCCTCGTCCAGGGTTCCGGCGGCGCGGCGGCGCAACAAGGCGCCGTAGCTGGTGACCATGCGCAGGGGCTCGCGCAGGTCGTGGCTGGCCACGTAGGCGAAGGTCTCCAGGTCCCGGTTGGAGCGTCGCAGGGCGTCGTTGGCGGCCCGAAGCTCCCCGGTGCGGCGGGCCACCAGATCCTCTTGGGCCGTCTTGGCTTCGCGCAGGGCCCGCCAATCCTTTCGCGCTCGACGCACGAACAGGAAGGCGCTACCGGTCAACAGGACGAAGGCCGCGCCGTGCAGAGCCACGGCTTGACGCCGTTGCGGCGCCATGTTGGCCAGGATGGTCGCCTCGGGCATGGTCACGCTGATGCCGCCGCGCACCTGACCGACCTCGTAGCCCTGCTGGACATGACAGGGCAGGCAAGGCTCGGTGACGACCAGACCGCGCATATAGCGGAAGTCCATGCCGTCACCCGACGGAACATGCTCCAGGACCTCGCGGTCCTCCGAATCCCTAAGATAGGCCAAGGCCTTGGCTTCCCACTCGTCCGGCGCGTTTTCCGGACGCAGGGGCGTCAGGCTGGTGATGTTGAACCACAGTGGATGGCGTTCGCGCACCAGTTCGGAAATCTGGCGGGTCATGTAGGCGGGATTGATCTTGGTGAACAGCGTGCCGTTGACCAGGATGTCGCGGGCCGGAACGTCCAGGTAGGGGTTCGGGGGCGTCGTTTCGCTGACGGCGGCATAGACGCCGCCGTGATTGGCGTTCCACAGGCGCGCGGTCTCGATGATGTCGAACAGGACGCGGGCCTGTGTCAAGGCCACGTCCTCGGCCTGCCGGTCATGAAGGGCCAGGGTATAGCTTAGGGAGCCGGAGACCAGAAGCCCCCAGAACAAGGCCGCGGCCACATAGATCAGGCGAGGATGACGGTCCCACGACATTCGACGACTCCGCTCCCACGGTCCCCGGACTGACGACCGGGGGCGGCGGAAGCAGCAAGTATGTCCGACCAAACGTCGGGCGACAAGTTGGGCGATAATCCTGTCAGGGTCGGGAGTCGGGCCCGGTGTCCTGCAGCCATTCGTCCACGGTCAGGACCTTGACCCGACCGCCGGACAGGGCGGCACGGTATTCGGCCTCGTCGACATGACGCGAGGTCCAGGCCAGCAGCGGCTGACCCGTCGAGGGGCGGGGCAGGACGTGCCAGGTGGCGATGGCGTTGAAGAACAGGCCGTCACGCAGACCGGCGACACGGCAAACCACCTCGACACCGACGCAATCACCGAGGAACAGCCCGTGCGACAAGGCCGCATCATAGGCTTCCTCCACCTCTTCGGTGAAACGCTGGCGGTAGTTCACGCCGACCGCCTCCGAATGGCTCATGCGATTGATTTCACAAACGTTGTCCGAGACCGCCAGAATCCGCATATCGAGGTCGAACAGCGCCGCCGGAGCCGGAGTGCGCCGGATCATCGACAGCAGCGGCGCGTCGATAAGACCGCCGCGTTGACGAATGATGTCGTGGATGCGGCGCCGCGTCGCGCCATCCGGCTGAACACGCCCGGCTTCCCATCGCGATACGGTGGCCTGACTGACCTGAAGCAGCTCGGCGAAGGCCTGCTGGGTCAGACCCAACGACTCCCGCATTTGTCGAATAAGGCGGTCTTGCACGATGGCGTCCTCTTGGCACCCGAAAGCCGGGGTAAACCCTCTGACAGTGGGGTATATCGGCCATCAGGATAGGGATGCTTCATCCCTTCGGCAAGGCATCCGTCGCCCTCTTGATCCAAAAGGTGGTCTTAAACCTTTAGGACTGATTTTCCGTGTCGGGAAAATACAGAAGGTCCAGAACCGGCGGCGTTTGATCGCATTGGCCGAGCATGTCGTGCACCTGTCCTCGATGATGGGTCTGGTGGTTGAAGACATGCGCCAGGACGACGCTCCACGGCTTTTCGCGCGCCTCCCCCCGGCTGTCGCGGTAGCGCAGGGTTCCCGACAGAGGCAACAGGGCGACCGCGTCGATGATGACGCGGTCCGTGGCCTCGCGCGCCGCGCGCAGGGCGGCGAAGTCCTCGAACAGGGTCTGATCCAGGCCGGTGAACCACGCCATGTCGCCGCCCGTCATGCGGGCGAACCACAGGCGATCGCCGACGAGAAGATGGTTCAGCGTCCCCATGAAGGAGCCGAAGAACGCCTTGCGCGGCAGCCACGCCTGTCCCGGCGGCAGGGCGCCCACGGCGTCGTAGAGGCGTTCGTTGGCCCAGGCGTTGTACCGGGCGAAGCGATTGAAATGATCCCGCAGGACGTCACTCATGGCCGAGCCTCCCGGCGGGTTGGTCAGCGCGAGGGCAGCGCCTTGGGTGGCTCCGGCGGCGTCCCGGCCTCGCGGGCCTGCCCCAGCTCCACCTCCAGGCGATTGGCCCGCCGGTGTTCCCGCCGCGCCCGCGCCCGCGTCGACCCGGTCGACAGCCAGGCGATCACGGCCCCGACGATCAGACCCAGGGCCAGGGCGCCGAGAACCAGCAGATAGAGCGGCAGGGTCACTTCCCAGGGCAGCGGCCAGAGGTCGACCAGCACGCCCGCCCGGTTGGACACGGCGAAAATGATGGCCAGCACCGCGATGGGCAGACCGATGAGCCAGCTGAGTACCTTCACGCTCGTTCTCGCTAAGGAGTTGGAACCCGACCCCGGCGGCGGACGAAGCGCTCCGGGTCAAGCCGATGGACAGGGCTATTCGTCGCCGTTCAGCAAGTCGCGCAGTTGCTTGCCCGTCTTGAAATAGGGCACGGCCTTCTCCGACACTTCGACCGATTCCCCGGTGCGCGGGTTGCGGCCCGTGCGGGCGTCCCGCTTCTTCACCGAAAAGGCCCCGAAGCCCCGCAGTTCGACCCGATCCCCCCTGGCCAAGGCGGTGGCGATCTCGTCGAAGATGGTGGTGACGATACGTTCCACGTCCCGCTGATAAAGGTGCGGATTCTTCTCCGCGAGAAGCGCGATCAGCTCGGATTTGGTCATGGCACCCTGCCTCTCCCACTGCGGACCGACGCCCCCTGCCCGGTCTCGGCGTTCCGCCAGTCTTCCTAAAGGGTGCCAAACCCACGCCGAGGCGTCAAGTTCAACCCCCTGTCATGAAAGGATTTTTTACAACGGCAATTGTTACGGTCCGGTCAGGGGGAACGATCGACAAGGCCGCGGTCGGCGACCCGGAAGCCCAGCGCGGCGACGGCGCCTGCCTCGGTCAGGTCGACCGCGCCGCGCAGAACCGCCAGATTCAGGCGCCGCGCCTCGGCGGAGACGGCCTCCACCAGGGCCCGTCCAACGCCCCGGGAACGGTGCGGCGGCGCCACCGCCATCCTGCCGATCCAAGCGGTCTCGCCGTCGTGAACGGCGACGATCACCCCGGCGACGGCGCCGTCGGCCACCGCCACGCGGGACAGGGACAGGGCGGCGCCGGACACGGTCGCCAGACGCCGCGCCCAGTCCTCCTCGGGCGCCGCGCCGCCGACGGCGGCCAGAAGGGTGGCGGCGGACTCCAGGTCACCCGTCCCCAGGGGCCGGGTGACGATCGCCGCGGCGTCGTCTTGGCTTTCCCCGTCACGGTCGGCCCGGTCGGCGCCGTCTTCGGGGCCATCGGGCGCGA
>CAZFRK010000091.1:0-10080 GCA_964521375.1 uncultured Rhodobacterales bacterium | reverse complement strand
CCCGCGCCGTCCCGGCCCGCCGTCCCCGCCGTCCCGGCCGCGCCAGCCGTCCGGGGCGGCAGATAGGCATCCAGGTTCAGGCTGCCCACGTCGAGCGTCAGACCCAGGGCCGGACGCGGGCCGGGCAGAAGGGTGGCGGCGCCGCGCAGGGCGGTCGTATCGACGGTCGCCTCCAGACCGCGCACCTGAACGCGTCGTGGCGTGCCGCCGACGCGGGCATCGGCCTGGAAGCTGGTCAACCGCCCGCCCGGCACGTCGGAGACATCCAGCCCAAGCCAGTCCAGGGCGGCGCGCAGATTGTCGGACCGCGCCTGAACCCTCAGGTCGAGCCGGGGCGCCGCCTCGGCCCCGCCGCCGACGAAGCCGAAGATCCCGACACTGGAATTGCCGGGCATCTGGCCGGTCAGTTCATGCAGCGTGACCTCTCCGTCGGCCAGGTCCGCGGCCAGATGGGCCTGACGGACCACGCCGCCGCGCCAGGCGACCGCCTCGGCCCGCAGGTTGACGGCGACCTCCAGCCCGGTCGGCAGGGACAGGGCCGCCAAGTCTTCGACGCCGTCCGCTCCGCTATCCGCCGATCCGCCGTCGCCGCTATCCGCCGTCCCATCGACATCCGTCCCACCACTCGCCCCACCGTCGAGCACCGGCTCGGGGGCCGCCGGAACACTGGCCGGAGCGGCGGCGCCAGCTTCCGGGCGGTCCCTGGCGGTCAGCCACTTCTCGATGTCGATGGCCGACACCGACAGGTCGACCTCCAGCCGGGGGACGGCCCGCCCGCCATAGGCCGCCGAAAAGGCGCCGCGCGCCTCGACGTCGCCAAGCCGCAGCGACAGATTGTCCAGCGCCGCGGTGTCCGGCCCGGCGCTCAAGGCGCCTTCCAGGACCACGCGACGGGCCAGGGCCGGGGGCGGCTCGGGCAACCCGGCGGCGCGCAGCAGGTCGGGCAGGTTCTTGCCTTCCGCGTCCAGGTCGCCACGCACCATCCGCCCCGTCCCGCCCGACGTCAGCAACCCCGAGAAACGCAGCGCGGCGGCATCGTCCAGCGCCGACAGGTCGAGCCGCAACGGCGCCGCCCGCTCGGCCTCCAGGGCGCCCATGGCGGCGTCCAGGCGCCACGTCAGGCCGCGGGCGTCGAAGGTTCCCGTCCCCTTGAAGGGACCGGACAAGGTTTGCGCCGAAAGATCGGCGGTAATGCCGGTGATCGCTTCCTCGATACCGGCCCCGGCGTCGCGGTAGATCAGACGTCCGTCGACGATGGACACCCGGTCCAGGCGCAGGGTCGGCGCCGACGGCTCCGCCCAGGGCGGCGTGCCGGGCGGCGGCGCCACGGGCCCTCCGGCGGCGCCGCGCGACGAGGAGGTGACCGCCTTGGGCGGCGGCGCGGCGGGGGTGAAGGTCCAGTTTCCGCCACCCGACGGCAGGCGTTCCAGGACCACCACCGGCTCGACCAGGCGAATGCTGTCGAAGCGCACGTCGCCGGTGAGAAGCGCGGGAACCGACACCCGCGCCCGCACCTCGGCGACGCGGACCATGTCGGCCGCGGAGCCGCCGTCCGCGTTGGCCAAGCGCACGTCGTCGGCCACCAGGGTCGGCAGGGGCAGCAGGGACAGCGAGAGGTCGCCGCCGATCTCCAGGCGACGGCCCAGGGCATCCTCGGCGGCTTCGGCGATACGCCCCCTGTACTGCCCCCAGTCGATGAAGGAGGGCGCCACCAGGACCGCCGCCACCACCAGCGTCAGCAGCGCCACCAGCCCGATCAACAGGGTCTTGACCATACGTCGTCGCCTACGCGGAAATTCCAAGGGTGCCGCAGTCTAGAAGAGGTGCCCGCTCCCGCAAAGCGCGGAAGGGCGCATGGTCCGGATTCTTGGCCCAAGCCCCCGATCCAGCGGCTTCGAAGCCGCCCCAAACCGTCGTATCAGGCCGGGCAAGCCGCCGTGATCGCGTGGATGACGCCCCGACGCAGACGGATCAGGCCTTCGCGTTCCATGTCCTTGAGGACTCGCGATACGTGGCGTTCGGTCATTCCCAGGGTGTCGGCCAGGACCGGGCGGGTCAACGGCAGGGAGACGGACCCGTCGGGCGCGGAGGCCGCCGACGCCAGGGCCCGCCGCGACAGGGTCTCGATCAGGCGTTCGATCTTGCCCCGTCCCGACCGCGCCGACAGCAGGCGCACCTGATCGAGCAACAATCGCTGGGCATCGTGATAGGCCGCCGTCAGAACCTGCGCCCCCTGGTGCCGCGCCGCCTCGTGGAGGTGGGACAAGGGGATCAGGTCGATCACGGCGGGGGTCAGGGCGGTCACCTCGGCCGCGTCCTCGACGGGCGTCGGCCACCGCGTATCCCTGGCCATGAGGACCCCCGTCACCTGACGCAGCCCCTCCCTGTCGCTGAAGCTGGACAGGACCCAGCCGTCCTGAACCAGACACACGAACAGAGAAAGACGCTCATCGGAGATGCTTTCCCCCGCCCTGAGACTCAGGCTGCGGGGCTGAAACAGGGCGGAAAGAACCAAGGACCCAATCCATGATGGCAATTGGCGTGCGACCGGGGGTCGACCGAGAGGCCGACACGACGACAAGCGAGGCGACGATAGACATTGCCCGTTCCCACGCACGCGTCGCGGACATATGTCTAAGCAGAGACTTTAGTCACAAATCCACCCCCTGAAAATCCATCAAAAGATCTATGGATGAGGTACCTCGGATTGAATTCCAGCGCATCCTTACGCCCCGGACCGCACGAAATCCGTCCTGAAACCGGCGGCGCAGGAAAAGGTAAGGCACGGAGGAGGCGCGAGGCGTCGTCAGGCCGCCGGAAGATCGACCGTGAAGACGGCGCCGCCATCGGCGCCGCGGCCCGCGACCAGGGTTCCCGCGTGGTCCTTCACCAGACCGTAGCTGATCCACAGGCCGAGTCCCGTCCCCTTGCCGACCGGCTTGGTGGTGAAGAAGGGGTCGAAGACCGCCGACAGGTGTTCCGGCGCGATCCCCGGCCCCGTGTCGGCGACCGTCAGGACGACCCGTCCCTCGGACCGCCGCCCCGTCACGGTGATGCGCGGGGCCTCCCGACCGGAAACCGCGTCCATGGCATTCTGGATCAGGTTGGTCACCACCTGATGCAGGTGCCCGGGCTGCCCCAGAACCATCAAGTCGTCGTCCAGATCGAGCGTCACGGCGGGGGCGCCGGGGGCGCCCTTGACCGACCATTGGACCGCCGTCCGCGCGACCTCGGCGAGGTCGAACCGTTCCGCCGGTCCGGCCTGGGCGAAGGACAGACGACGCAGGGACTTGACGATGTCCGTGACCCGTTCGGCGCCTTCCAGGGTTCCGGCGATCAGGTCGGGCACGTCGGCCAGGATGTGGTCGACGCGCAGGCTGGTCCGCAGGGCGACGAGGTCGTCGCCGGAAACGCCGCCGTGCACGGCCTCCACATAGGCCTGAACCCGGTGGCAGTACTTGTCCAGGGTGTGGACGTTGCCGTTGACGAAGGAAATGGGGTTGTTCAGCTCATGCGCCACCCCGGCCACCAGGCGCCCCAGGCTGGCCATCTTTTCCTGCTGGATCAATTGCTGCTGGGCCTGCTTCAGGTCCAGGTGGGCGCGCTCCAGGTCGGCGTAGGCGCGCCGCAATTCGCCGACCGGGCGTCCGATCAGCACGGTGCCTTCCGGACGTCCGCGATGGTCGGCGCGCGGCGATCCGTTGACCGCGACGATGTCGGACAGGCCGCCGTCGCGGGCGCGCAGCCGCACTTCGCAGTCGCGCACGATACCGATCGAGGGAGAGCGGGCGAACCGCCGCAGGGGGCAGTCGGCGGCCCCCGCCAGAAGCTCCTCCATGGGCCGCCCGGTCAGGTCCGACGCCGCCCAGCCGGTCAAATCCAGAACCGCCTGATTGACCTGTTGGACCCGCCCGTCAAGGTCGCAGACGATCAGCACGTCGGACATGGCCGACAAGACCGACCCGATGAACGCCTGAGCCTCCTCCAGGCTCGCGTTCTTGGCCTCCAGGTCCACTTCGTAGCGGATCAGGTCGGAATAGACCTCGTCCATCTTGCGGACGACCTCCACCCAGGCCTGTTCCTGAAGCCCTCCGGCGTCGGCGCCTCCCGGCAAAACGCCCGGAAAGAGAGGCGGACGGGGCGTCGTCATGGCCGCCCCCCGCCCGCTCCGGCGCCATGGTTCCCGCGGTCATCGCCTCTGGTGTCGCGATCCCCGGCGGGCTCGATACCGTCCCGACTGAGGCCGTAGCGGGCCATCTTGCCCCGCAGCCCCACCCGCGACAGGCCCAGTTCGGCGGCGACGCGCGATACGTTTCCGCCGTGGCGGGCGAGGCAGTCGGCGATGATCGCCCCTTCGAAGTGCTCCACCCGGTCCTTCAGGGCGCCAGGGCCGGTGCCATCGCTGGCGCCGTTCCCCTGCCCGCCGTCGTCGCCGACCCAGCCGCCGGGTCCGCCCTTGGCCGGTGCCCCACGCCGCACGGCGGGCGACACCAGATCCGGCCCCAGGACATCGTCATGCGCGAGGGCGACCATGCGCTGCACCTCGTTGCGCAGTTCCCGTACGTTGCCCGGCCAGCGGTAGCCGCGCAGCAGGGCCATGGCCTCGGGCGCGAAGCCGGTGACCGGCTTGCCGAACCGCTTCATGACCTCGCCCAGCAACATTTCCGCCAGCAGGGCGATGTCGTCGGGACGGTCGCGCAACGGCGCCAGATGGATGGGGAAGCCGCACAGGCGGTAATAGAGATCCTGACGGAATCGCCCGGTGGCCACCTCGGCTTCCAGGTCGCGGTTGGTGGCGGCGATGACGCGCACGTCGACGCGCCGCGGCAGGCGGGCGCCCAACGGGCGGATCTCGCCCTCTTGCAGCACCCGCAGCAGCTTGACCTGAAAGGCCGGGGAGGTCTCGCCGATCTCGTCGAGGAAGATGGTGCCGCCGTTGGCCTGCTCGAACAGGCCGATGCGGTCCTCGTAGGCGCCGGTGAAGGCGCCCTTCTTGCAGCCGAACAGTTCGCTTTCCAGAAGCTGGTCGGGCAAGGCGCCGCAGTTTTCCATCACGAAGGTCGCCCCGGCGCGCGGGCTGTTGTAGTGGATGGCGCGCGCCAGAAGCTCCTTGCCGGTGCCGCTTTCGCCGGTGATCAGGACCGAGATGTCGAGGTCCGCGACCCGCTCGGCGACGGCGATGGAGGCGGCGATAGGGCTGCCCGCGGCATGGATGATGGCGTCGAAGCCGTAGCGCGACCGCACCGCCGACCGCTTTTCCTCGACCATCTTTTCCAATTGCGGCGCCGACAGCTTCATTTCCACGCTCATGGCGTGGTTCTCGCGTTGCAGGGCGTGCAGCCGCACCGCCCCGGTGACGGTGTCGATCAGGTCGTCCGGGTCCCAGGGCTTGGCGATGAAGCGATAGATGCCCGCCTCGTTGATGGCGGCCAGGAGGTCGACGCTGTCGGTATAGCCGGAGATGATCATCCGCACCGGCTCCGGCCACGCCTCCCGCACGCGCTTCAGGAATTCGACGCCGGTCATGCCGGGCATTCGCTGGTCGCACAGGATGGCGGCGGGGGTCTCGCCCTCCAGGACCTGCTCGGCCTCTTCCGCCGAATTGGCGGTGATGACCTCGAAATCGTCGTCGAGGACACGCCGCAGGGTCTGGAGGGAGCGCGGCTCGTCGTCGACGATCAGGATGATGGGGCGATCGGTCATTGGGTTTCCATCACTGGAAGGGTCACGACCAGTGTAGTCGGAACACGCGCGAAAGAGGAGTCCCGAGTCGCCCCGTCAACAAATACGCGGAAGTTGTTCCCCGGCCAACCAATCGACCATGCGGGTACCGCCGAAGCTGGTCCGCATCTGCACGAAGGCATGGTCGTCCTCGATCACCTGTCCGATGACGGCGGCGTCGACGCCCAGGGGATGGGCCTTCATGGCGGCCAGCAGGGCGTCGGCGGCGTCCGGCGCGCAGATGCAGATCATCTTGCCCTCGTTGGCCACGTAGAGCGGGTCCAGGCCGAGCAGCTCGCAGGCCCCGCGCACGGCATCGCGCACCGGAATGGCGTCTTCTTCCAGGCGAATGCCGACCGCCGACGCCTGGGCGATTTCGTTCAGGGTGGCGGCCAGCCCGCCGCGCGTCGGGTCGCGCAGGACCCGCAGGGCCTCGGGCGCCGTCGTCGCCAGGACCTCGACCAAACCGTTCAGGGCGGCGCTGTCGGAGGTCACCTGGGTCTCGAAACCCAATCCTTCGCGCTGGCTCATGACGGCGACGCCATGGTCGCCGAGGGTGCCGGAGATGATCACCACGTCGCCGGGACGGGCCAGGTCTCCCGACACCTCGACGCCGGGATAGACCTCACCGACGCCGCTGGTGGAGATGAACACACCGTCGGCCTTGCCGCGTTCCACGACCTTGGTGTCGCCGGTGACGATGGGCACCCCGGCCTCGCGCGACGCCGCCGCCATGGAGGCGACGACGCGGGCCAGGTCGGCCAGCGGCAGCCCCTCTTCCAGGATGAAGCTGGCCGACAGGGCGATGGGCCGCGCCCCGCCCATGGCGACGTCGTTGACCGTCCCGTGGACGGCCAGGCCGCCGATGTCTCCACCGGCGAAGAACAGGGGCGAAATGACGTAGCCGTCGGTGGTCAGGACCATGCGCCCGGTGCCCGTGCCGCGCGCCATGTCCAGAAGGCCCTGGTCGTTGCGCCGGGCCAGCGCCGGATTGTCGAAGGCGCGGATGAACAGCTCGTCGATGAGCTGGGCCATGGCCCGCCCACCGCCGCCATGGGTCAGGTCGACGCGGCCCGTCTTAAGGTCGAGCTTGCTCATGAGGCGGCCTTCCGATCCGTGGTCCGCGCCGTGCGGAAACGGCCATAGGTCCAATGGGCGGCGCAGGCGCCCTCGGCGGAGACCATGCACGATCCCATGGGGGTTTCCGGCGTGCAGGCGGTGCCGAACAGCTTGCAGTCGGCGGGCGTCTTGACGCCGCGCAGGATGGCCCCGCATTCGCAAGACTTCACGTCGGGCACGCTGTCGGCGGGCACGTCGAACCGTTTTTCGGCGTCCCAGGCGGCGAAGGCGTCACGCAAGCACAGGGCCGAGCGCGGGACCAGCCCCAGGCCGCGCCATTCGAAGGTGTCGCGCAGGTCGAAGACCTCCGCCGTCAGGGCCTGGGCCTTTTCGTTGCCGGTCGGCGTCACGGCGCGGGTGAATTCGTTCTCCACCTCATGACGTCCGTCGTTGATCTGGCGGACCAGCATGAGAACGGCCTGAAGGACGTCCAACGGCTCGAACCCGGCGATCACCACCGGCTTTCCGTCGTCACGGGCGAAAGTCTCGTAGGGCCGGGAGCCGATGACCGTGGACACATGCGCCGGGCCGATGAAGCCGTCCAGGGCCATGGCCGCCTCGCCTCCTCTATCGGCGTCGGCGCCGTCGAGGATGGCGCGCATGGCCGACGGTGTCAGGACGTGGTTGCAGAACACCGAAAAGTTCTTCAGGTCCAACGCCTGGGCCTGCTTCAGGGCGACCGCCGTCGGCGGGGTCGTGGTCTCGAAGCCGATGGCGAAGAAGATGACGTCGCGATCCGGATTGTCCCGGGCGATCTTGATGGCGTCCAGCGACGAATAGACCATGCGCACGTCGGCGCCCTCGGCCTTCGCCTTCATCAAGGACGACCGCTTGGCGCCGGGCACCCGCAGCATGTCGCCGTAGGTGCAAAGCGTCACGCCGGGGCGGCGGGCCAGATGAATGGCCGCCTCGACGCGCCCCACGGGCAGGACGCAGACCGGGCAGCCCGGCCCGTGGATCAGATGCACCGCCGACGGCAGAAGGTCTTCGATGCCGTAGCGGGAAATGGCGTGGGTATGGCCGCCGCAGAACTCCATGAGGTTGTAGCGGCGATCGACCCGGACCTCGGTCGCGATGGCCTTGGCGATGCCCTGGGCGATACCGCCGGCGCGGAATTCATCGACGTACTTCATGCGCTTCGGCTCTCCCCCAGGGCGGCCATCTCGGCCATCAGGGCGAGGGTCTTCTCCGCTTCCTCGGCGTCGAGGCGCTGGAGGGCATGGCCGACGTGGACGATCACGTAGTCGTCCACGGCGACGCCCTCGACCAGGGCCAGGGACACCTCCATGACGGTGCCGCCCAGATCGACGCGCGCCATGTCGTCGGGGAGAAGGTCGATCACCTTGGCGGGTACGGCGAGGCACATGAGCTTGGTCCAAAGCTTGAGAAACGAAACACCAGAACGAAACAGGGAGAACACGGAGACGACAGGGAAATCACGGAGGCTACCCCACCGAGGCGCCGCCTCCGTGTCCTCCGCGTCAAGAACACTTCCCTACAGCCCCCGACCAGTGTCTATCCAAGCGTACCAGACGTCCAACCCCGCCCCGGAGGTCGCCGACACCTGGATCACCTGGATGGAGGGATTGACGCGGCGGGCATAGTCGATGGCCTTGTCGACATCGAAGCTCACGTAGGGCAGAAGGTCGATCTTATTGAGCAGCATCAGGTCGGCGGCGGCGAACATGTCGGGGTACTTGAGCGGCTTGTCCTCGCCTTCCGTCACCGACAGGATGGCGACCTTATGGGCCTCGCCAAGGTCGAAGGCGGCGGGGCAGACCAGATTGCCGACGTTCTCGATGAACAGGACGGAGCCGTCCGCCGGGTCCAGATGGTCGATCGCGTGGCCGACCATATGGGCGTCCAGATGGCAGCCCTTGCCCGTATTGACCTGAAGCGCCGGGGCGCCGGTGGCGCGGATGCGGTCGGCGTCGTGGGTCGTCTGCTGGTCGCCCTCGATCACCGCCACCGGATAGCGCCCGGCGAGGTCGGTGATGGTGCGGCAGAGCAACGTGGTCTTCCCGGCCCCGGGACTGGACACCAGATTGAGCGCGAAGATGGACTTGGCGGCCAGACGGGCGCGGTTGTCGGCGGCCAAGCGGTCGTTATAGCCGAGGACGTTCCGCTCGATCTCGACGATGCGCTTCTGGTCCAGTTCGCCGACGCTGACGCCCGCCTCGCCCTGGCCGTAGTGCAGATGGTCATGGCCGTGCTCGTGGTCGTGAGAATGGTCGTGGTCAGGATGGTGATCGTGATGACCATGGTGATGGGCGGCGGGGGGCTTGCCCTCGACCGTCGCCTCGCCGCATCCGCAGACCGTGCACATCACTCGACCTCCAGTTCCTTGACGCGCAGATCCTCGCCGCCGGTGATCTGCAACTTGTAGCCCCCGCACTGGGGGCAGGGGTCTCCGCGCGTCGGAAGCTCGACGCTGACGGAGCAGTCCATGCACCACGCCTGGCCGGGCGGGCGCAGGATGTCCAGGATCGCCCCCTCGGCCAGGGTTCCCCGCGTCGCGGCGGCGAAGCAGAACTCCATGGCCGACGGCTCGGCGTGGCTCAGGGCGCCGATCTCCAGCCAGACGCGGGTGACGCGCGTGAAGCCCTGGGCCTGGGCCGCTTCTTCCAGGATGCGGATGACGCCGTTGGAAAGAGCCATTTCGTGCATCAGTCGCTCACCGTCACGTCACAGGCGACGCAGGGGTCCAGGGCCAGGACCATCAAGCGCACGCGCCCTTCCGGATCGTCGCCGACCGGAGCGGCATTCAGGCCGCGCACCAGCGGTCCGTCCGGGTGAAAGTTCCATTCCGTCGGGGCCAGGATGCGCCAGTCGCGGACCCGCCCCTTGTCCAGATCGACCCAATGGACGAGGGTCCCGCGCGCCGCCTCGGCCCGCCCCGTCCCGATGCCCGAGGCATCCGCCGGACTGGTTGGCGGCGCGACGGCGCAGCGGTCCAGACCATGGTGCCACAAAGCCCCCAGGGAGTCGCGCATGGTCCGCGCCTGGGCGTCCATATCGACCAGGCGGGCCACCACCCGCGCCAACAGTCCCGCCCCATGGTCGGCGCGCACGGCGGCGACGGCGGGCGCGGTCCAGTGACGGGCCAAGGGTCCCGTCTCGGCGGTCGTCCCGGCCCAGAGCGGCGCGGCCCGCGACAGGCCGTCGGCGTCGTCGGCCAACAGGCCCGACAGGTCCGCCGCCATCGGCAGCGGCGGCACGTCGGACCCGCCGAACCCGGCC
>CAZFRK010000090.1:0-10089 GCA_964521375.1 uncultured Rhodobacterales bacterium | reverse complement strand
TGACATCGTCTTCGGCGGCGACAAGAAGCTGGAAAAGCTGATCGACGAGGTCAACGACCTGTTTCCGCTGAACAACGGCATCTCCGTGCAGTCCGAATGCCCCATCGGCCTGATCGGCGACGACATCGAGGCGGTGTCGCGCAAGAAGTCCAAGGAGATCGGCAAGCCGGTCATCCCGGTGCGCTGCGAGGGCTTCCGCGGGGTCAGCCAGTCGCTGGGCCACCACATCGCCAACGATGCGGTGCGTGACTGGCTGTTCGACAAGACCGAGAGCGACTGGGAGTCCGGTCCCTACGACGTCAACATCATCGGCGACTACAACATCGGCGGCGACGCCTGGGCCTCGCGCATCCTGCTGGAGGAAATGGGCCTCAACGTCATCAGCCAGTGGTCCGGCGACGCCACCATCAAGGAGATGGAGCGCGGCCCCAAGGGCAAGCTGAACCTCATCCACTGCTACCGGTCGATGAACTACATCTGCCGCCACATGGAAGAGAAGTACGGTATTCCTTGGATGGAGTACAACTTCTTCGGGCCGTCCCAGATCGAGAAGTCCCTGCGCGCCATCGCCGCCCAGTTCGACGAGACGATCCAGGAGAACGCCGAGAAGGTCATCGCCAAGTACCGCCCGCTGGTCGATCAGGTCCTGGCCAAGTACAAGCCGCGCCTGGAAGGCAAGAGCGTCATGCTCTACGTCGGTGGCCTGCGTCCGCGCCACGTCGCCACCGCCTACGACGACCTGGGCATGGTGATCGTCGGGACCGGCTATGAATTCGCCCACAACGACGATTACCAGCGCACCAGCCCCTACGTGAAGGACGGCACGCTGATCTACGACGACGTCACCGGCTACGAGCTGGAGAAGTTCATCGAAAAGATCCGCCCCGACCTGGTGGGCTCCGGCATCAAGGAAAAGTACCCGGTCCAGAAGATGGGCATCCCGTTCCGCCAGATGCACAGCTGGGACTACTCCGGCCCGTATCACGGCTACGACGGCTTCGCCATCTTCGCCCGCGACATGGATCAGGCCATCAACAGCCCTGTCTGGGGCATGTACAAGGCCCCCTGGAAAGCCGCCTGAGGCTTCGTTGGGAACACCCCTACCGGGAACTGAATTCTAGGAGTGATCGACATGCCTCAGAGCGTCGAAAAAGTGAAGGACCACCTCCCGCTGTTCCGCGAGCCGGAATACAAGGAGATGTTCAAGGCCAAGAAGGAAAAGTTCGAGTGCGCGCATTCGGACGCCAAGGTGGCCGAAATCGCCGATTGGACCCAGTCCTGGGACTATCGTGAGAAGAACCTGGCCCGCGAGGCCCTCGTCGTGAACCCGGCCAAGGCCTGTCAGCCGCTGGGCTCGACCTTCGCCGCCGCCGGTTTCGACAAGACCCTGGCCTTCGTCCACGGTTCGCAGGGCTGCGTGGCCTACTTCCGGTCGCACCTGTCCCGGCACTTCAAGGAGCCGTCGACCATGGTGTCCAGCTCCATGACCGAAGACGCCGCCGTGTTCGGTGGTCTGACCAACATGGTGGACGGCTTGGCCAACGCCTACGCGCTCTACAAGCCCGAGATGATCGCCGTCTCCACCACCTGCATGGCCGAAGTCATCGGCGACGACCTGAACTCCTTCATCGAGCAGGCCAAGACCAAGGGATCCATTCCCGAAGACTTCGACGTGCCCTATGCCCACACGCCGTCCTTCGTCGGCAGCCACATCACCGGCTACGACAACATGATGAAGGGCATCCTGGAGCATTTCTGGGACGAGGCCGAGCGCACCGAGACCGCCACGGTCAACATCATTCCGGGCTTCGACGGCTTCGCGGTCGCCAACAACCGCGAAATCAAGAAAATGCTGGAAGCGATGGGGGTCGAGTTCACCATCCTGTCCGACGTCTCCGAGGTCTACGACACTCCGGCCGGCGACTTCCAGATGTACTCCGGCGGCACCAGCAAGGACGCCACCAAGGCGGCCCTGAACGCCAAGGCCACCATCTCCCTGCAGCAGTACTGCACGACCAAGACCTTGGAATACATCAAGGGCAAGGGTCAGGAGACCGTGGCGCTCCACTACCCGATCGGCGTCGCCGCCACCGACGAGTTCCTGATGAAGGTCTCCGAGCTGACCGGCAAGGATATCCCGGAGGAACTGACCAAGGAACGCGGTCGCCTGATTGACGCCATGGCCGACAGCATGAGCTGGCTGCACGGCAAGTCCTACGCCGTCTACGGCGACCCGGACTTCTGCCTGTCCATGACCCGCTTCATCATGGAGACCGGCGGCGAGCCGAAGCACGTCCTGTGCACCAACGGCTCGAAGGCCTGGGATAAGAAGATGAAGGCCCTGCTCGAGACCTCGCCCTACGGCGCCGAAACCCAGGTCTGGGCGGGCAAGGATCTCTGGCACCTGCGCTCCCTGCTGGCCACCGAGCCCGCCGACTTCATCATCGGCAGCTCCTACGCCAAGTACCTGGAGCGCGACCTGGGCATTCCGCTCATCCGCCTGACCTTCCCGATCTTCGACCGGCACCACCATCACCGGTTCCCGACGCTCGGCTACGCGGGCGGTTTGCGGGTTCTCGTTACTATCCTCGATAAGATTTTCGACAAGATGGACGGCGACACCAACGTCGCTGGCGAGACCGACATCAGCTACGACCTGACGCGCTAATCCGGCGTCCGATCGAGCCAACTGTCATCCGGCCGGGGGAGCGATCCTCCGGTCGCTTGGCTTTGGACGCGGACGGCGGGCGGGAAGGGCGGGAGCGGACATGATAAAGGCACCAGGGCGGAATGCGCTGGTGCCTTCGGTGGGAGGGGAGGCGGCAGGCGGTTCAGCCGACCCGCAGATCCTCGATGGTGGGGCGACCGAAGCGGCCCAGCGCGGCGCGGTAGATGACCCTCTGGCCATCCCCAAGGCTGCTCAATCCGGAGCGTTCCAACGCCGTCACGTCGACGGCGACCTCGACACCGCCATCGTCGGGGGCGATGAAGCCCAGACCATTCACGTGGTCGAACCACTTCACGGTACCGGTAGACATAATTTGACCTCCTAAGGTTCTTGCTTTTGTTCCTGTGCCGCTATGCGCGGAAAAACCGAAATAGTCATTAAAAGGAAAAGGTCCGCCGACAATGTGTCTGAAATATGACCGCCTGCGGACAGCTTCTTACGACTACTTCAATGACAAGAAATGGGGCGACGAGACCCTATCGTCAATGGACAAATCAATGACAGGTCAGGTCCCCAGACGGACCGCGGCGGAGCGACGGAGGCGACCCGCTGGTGGTTCGTGGCGCCGATCACCGACGGGAATGGCTGTCGCATCCCCGACAAAGCCGACAAAGGCGACATGTGCCATGGTCCATGAATGCTTTAGAATCAGTTATATAGGGTGTGGCACGGGGATTGCTTAACTTATTCCGGACCCTCGGGACGTGCTCCCCCCACCCGGAGGACAGGATGTTCAAAGCCAAGATCGCCGATGTCTTCAACGAGCCGGGCTGCGCCAAGAACCAGGCCAAGTCCGACGCCGACCGCAAGAAGGGATGCTCCACCAAGGGGCTGACTCCCGGCGCGGCGGCGGGCGGATGCGCCTTCGACGGAGCGAAGATCGCCCTTCAGCCGGTGACGGACGCCGCCCATATCGTTCATGGCCCCATCGCCTGCGAGGGCAACGCCTGGGACAACCGGCACGCCTATTCCTCCGGCCCCCAGCTCTATCGCACCGGCTTCACGACCGACATGCAGGAACTCGACGTCATCTATGGCGGCGAGAAGAAGCTGTGGAAGGCCATCAAGCAGGTCGTCGCCAAGTACGATCCGCCCGCCGTTTTCGTGTATCAGACCTGTGTTCCGGCGTTGATCGGCGACGACATCGTCAAGGTCTGTCAGGTGGCGACCGAGAGGCTGGGCACGCCGGTCATTCCGGTCAACGCGCCGGGATTCGTCGGCTCGAAGAACCTGGGCAACAAGCTGGCCGGGGAAACGCTGCTTGACTACGTCATCGGCACCCGGGAGCCGGAGTGGACCAGCGACACCGACATCAACATCATCGGCGACTACAATCTGGTCGGCGAGTTGTGGCAGGTCGAACCGCTCTTCGAAAAGGCGGGCATCCGCGTCCTGGCGCGCATCACCGGTGACGCCCGCTACGACGAGATCACCAAGGCGCATCGGGCGCGGGCGAACATGCTGCTGTGCGCCCAGGCCATGGTGAACGTAGGGCGTAAAATGGAGGAGCGGTGGGGCATTCCCTACTACGAAGGCTCCTTCTACGGGATCGAGGATACCTCCGCCTCGCTGCGCTCCGTCGCCCGAATGCTGGTCGACCGGGGCGCGGACGCCGCGCTTCTGGATCGTGTCGAGACCCTGGTGGCGACCGAGGAAGCGCGGTGCTGGAATCGTATCCGCCCCTACGCCGAGCGACTGAAGGGCAAGCGCGTCCTGCTCTACACCGGCGGTCACAAGTCCTGGTCGGTCATTTCCGCCTTGCAGGAGATGGGCATGGAGGTCGTCCGGACGTCGGTCCGCAAGGCGACGGAGAACGACAAGGTCAAGGCGCTGGACCTGATGGACGGCAAGGAAGACGCTCTGGTCGGGCAGATCCCGGCGCCCGAGATGTACCGCATGCTGCGGGAGCACGAGGCCGACATCATGCTGTCCGGCGGTCGCACCCAGTTCGTCGCCCTGAAGGCGCGGACGGCGTGGCTCGATATCAACCAGGAACGCCACTACGCCTACGCGGGCTACGACGGCATGGTCGAACTGGTGCGCCAGATGGACAAGGCCGTGAACAACCCCGTCTGGTCCGCGGTGCGCACCCCCGCGCCCTGGGACGAAGAGGGGAGGATCGTCCGATGACCCATTACACCCGTCCGGAGATCGTCACTCCCCGCAAGGCCTGTTCGGTCAATCCGCTCAAGTCTTCGGCGCCGCTCGGGGCCGCCCTGGCCTACCTCGGCATGGAAGGGTGCCTGCCGTTGTTCCATGGCAGCCAGGGATGCACCGCCTTCGGGTTGGTCCTGCTGGTCCGTCATTTTCGCGAGGCCATTCCCTTCCAGACCACGGCGATGAGCGAAATCTCGACCATCCTGGGTGGTCTGGACAATGTGGAGCAGGCCTGCGTCAACATCGCCAAGCGGGCCAAACCGAAGCTGATCGGCATCTGTTCCACGGGCCTGACCGAGACGCGGGGCGAGGACATCGCGCCCGACCTAGCCCGCATCAAGGCGCGGAATCCGGAGTTGGCGGCGACCGAATTGGTCTTCGCGCCGACCCCCGACTACATCGGCGCCATGGAAGAGGGCTGGGGCCGGGCCATCGGGGCGATGGTCGACACCTTCGTTCCCCAAGGCCCCCAGCCCAAGGTGAAGGCGCAGGTCAACATCCTGCCGGGCGTCCATATGACGCCGGGCGACATCGAGGAATTGCGCGAGATCGTCGAAAGCTTCGGTCTGACGCCCATCATCCTGCCGGACCTTTCGGGGTCCCTGGACGGTCATGTTCCCGACGCCTACGTCGGCACCACCTACGGCGGTACCCGTCTGGAAGACGTCGCCCGGATGGGGGCGTCTGTCGGAACCCTGGCCTTCGGCGCTCATATGGCCAAGGCCGCCGAACGCCTGGAGGCGCGGACCGGTGTCCCGACCACCCTGATCCCCATGGCGACCGGCCTGGAAGTCGTCGACCGCCTGATGGTCGTCCTGTCGGATCTGGCGGGCGGTACGCCCGTCCCGGCGCGGCTGCGCCGCCAGCGCAGCCAAGTGGTGGACGCCATGCTCGATGCTCATTTCTTCTTCGGCGGCAAGACCATCGCCATGGCCGCCGAACCGGATCTGCTGCGGACCTTGTCGACCCTCTTCGCTTCCATGGGCGCGACCATCGGACCGGCGGTGACATCGGTGTCCTCCCCGGCGCTGGACGAGGTGCCCGCCAAACAGGTCATCGTCGGCGACCTGGAAGACCTGGAAGACGGCGCCTTGGCGGCCCACGCCGACCTTCTCGTCACCCACAGCCATGGCCGACAGGCCAGCGAACGCACGGGGATCCCCCTGTGGCGGGCCGGCTTTCCGATGTTCGACCGCCTCGGCTCGGCCCACCGCGTCTCGATCGGTTACCGGGGGACGCGGGACATCATCTTTTCGGTCGGCAACCTGCTGCTCGACCATATGCATCATGACGACGCAAAATGGGAGGCCGGCCATGACGGTGCGCACGCTACGGCTTGTTGAAGATACCGACGCCCCGGTCATCGACCGGACGCCGGTCGAGGGGGGACGCATGAAGGTCGCCTTCACCACCACGGACATGAAGACCGTCGACGCCCATTTCGCCGGAGCCAGGACCATCGCCGTCTATGACGTCGGCGCCGACGAGGCCGCCTTCTTGCAGGCGGTGCAGTTCGACCAGGCCTCCGGGCAGGAAGGCAAGCACGGCGATGACGGAGAGGCCCGCATTCAGGCCCGCATCGACGCCCTGGATGGCTGTGCCCTGCTGTTCGTCAAGGCCATCGGCGGTCCGGCGGCGGCCAAGGTGGTGCGGGCCGGTATCCATCCCATCAAGCTCCCCCAGCCCGAGGCCATCGCCGACGTGATCGGCAGGGTTCAGGGAATGATGAAGGGCACGCCGCCGCCGTGGCTGCGCAAGATCATGATGCAGGGTCAGGGCGGTGGCGCCGATGGCCTGGACTTCCTCGAAGACGACGACTGAGTCACCAACGGAGAACGGACATGGCAGAGGCCGCGGTCATCGAGTTGACCCCTGAGGACGACACCGCCTTCAAGACGTCGGCGTTCCTTCAGGAACTGATCAAGCAGGTGCGTGCCCAGGACACCTATGGGGCCTGGGAAGGGAAAAGCGACGCCACGGTGCTGCGCGAATATGTCGTCACCAAGGAAGAGCGGAAGCTGCTTCCGATCATCGGGGACCCGGATCCCGACATCCTGTGGCGTATCGAGATGTACTACAACGCCGTCGGTCTGGCGGTGGAGCGGCGCACGGGACAGATCGCCTCGCCGATGATGAAGATCGGCCATGAAGGCTTCGGGCGCGTGCTCCTGACGGCGGGTCGCCTGGTGGTGGTCAATCGCCACCTGCGGGATGTCCACCGCTTCGGCTACGAGAGCTACGCCAAGCTCGCCGAGGCCGGTGACAAACAGGTCGAGGACGCCGTCACCTGGATCGAGACGTTTCCCGAGGTCGCGAAGGCGTAAGGAGGGCGGCATGGCCGGCATCGAGGAACTGAAGGCGCGGGTCAAGAAGCTCTCGGCCAGGGCCACGACGAAGAAAATGGACCTGCACGACCTGGCCGAGGAACTGCCGGTGGACTGGCGGCGCATCATGGAGGTCGCTCAAGACACCTACGACACCTACGCCGCCCTCGAGGCGGCGCGCGAGGACCTGAAGGCCGCCGAAGCGACGGCATGACAAAGACCACACAAGAGGGACAAGACCGATGGCTGAACTGTTGACCCGGGGCGGCGCGCCCTGGACCCCGAGCTACCTTATGTCCATCGACGCGGAAAGCTGCATCGGCTGCGGGCGGTGCTTCAAGGTCTGTACGCGCGGCGTGATGGAACTGAAGGGCGTCAACGAAGATGGGGAGCTGTGCGATCCCTTCGACGACGACGAGGAAATCGAGCGCAAGGTGATGGTGGTCGCCAACGAAGGTGACTGCATCGGCTGCGGATCCTGCGCCAAGGTTTGCGGGTCGTCCTGCCAGACGCACGGCAGCGACGGTCTGGCCGCCTGACGAAAGGGGCAAGACATGACGGCGACCGTCTATGGCAGGCTGATGGCGGAAGAAGGTTCGGGGGAGCTCTTCGACCGCCATGTGCTGGCTTGCGCGGTCGCCGTCGTGCAGGGTGATCCGGCGCGACCCGAGGAAGACAGGCAACGGTCGCTTTCCCTGACCCGCGCCCTCGGGCTGTCGCCGGACGCTCTGTCCGCCATGTTCCTGGCGCATTTTCCCCATGCCCTGGATATCCTCCCGTGGATGGGAGAGCGCGATGACGGCGACGACGACATGGCGTTGGAGGAGCAGGACTTGCGCGACCTTTTGCTGTCTCATCGGGCGGGCGCGCGGGTGGAGGAAGTCTGGCTGGCCCATATCGTCGCCCGCCGGTCGTTGGCGGAAAACCACCTGTGGCAGGATCTGGGCCTGAGGAACCGGGACGAGCTGAATGCGCTTCTGACGCGGCATTTCCCCTCCCTGGTGGCCCTGAACCACGCCAACATGAAGTGGAAGAAGTTCTTCTACCGGACCCTTTGCCAGAGCGAAGGGATCGTCATCTGCAAATCACCGAACTGCGAAACCTGCGATGATTTCGCGGTCTGTTTCGGTGATGAAATGGGGACGCCCTTGCTTCCCAATCCCGAGGCGTTCCCGGCCCGGCTGTCCGGCGCCTGATCGGCGCCGCGACGCGACACCGCTATTCGTAGACCACCGGCCAATCCGTCAGCAGGTCCGTCGCCTCGTTGCGGCGCAGGATGTCCTGCCAGACCGGTTCGCGCACGATTTCCTTCACGGTGCGGTCGAAGGTCGCTTTCTTCTCGGCGGAAAAGCGGTGCCTGTTGAGGGCGACGGTCAAGGGAATGGAGCCGAAGGCGACGGGGGAGATCGCCAGTGTCGGCATCTGCCCCGTGGCGCGCAACTCCCAGACGCCCGTCACCGACCCCATGAGAAACCCGGCGACCCGTCCACCGATGGCCATGCGCGCGTTGCCCCGGTCGCTACGCGTCCGCTTGATGTAAAGGTCGGGCAGATCGTCCAGGCCAGGGTATTCGACCCCCGTCCGCCCGCCGATGACATGCCCCCGCAGATCGCCGATGGTGCGGGGGGAGTAGCCGCTTCTCCAGGGCGCGGCGAGGATCAGGTATTCCATGACCATGGTGGGCGCGAAATGCATCCTGCCGCGCCGCTCCGGGGTCGCCTGGACCGACACCGCGACGTCGATGCCGTCGGCGCCGTCCTGCATCACGGCGGCGTATAGCCGCGCCATGGGCAAGGGAACGAAGCGGGTATCGTATCCCATGCGGCGCAGGGCCTCGATGGTGGCGTCCAGTAGGATCCCGCGTGGCCGACCGTCGGCGTCGAACCCCGACAGCGGCATGGCGTCGGGCACGCCGACCGTGAGCGTCCGTGAGTCCAAGGGGGGCGCCTGATTCCGTGCGTTCGCGGCGGTCAGAGGCGGGATCGCCAGACTCAGGGCGGCCAGCAGGGCGATAAGAGCGCCGCGGCGCTGCATGGGGCGGATCCTCGAACCGGAACTCCTGCGTCGAGGATAGGCATTCTTCCCGCCTTTGCAATCGCCGGGCTCAGCGCCGCCAGGTGATCTCGAAGATGTTGCCGGGACGGCGGGTGACGGAGAAATCCGTGACCCCGGCCCAGGACAGGATGCCTTCGTAGACGCCCTTGTAGAGCGCGGCGTCGTAGCCGGGCGCGACGGCCTCGACGACGACCTTGCCTTCCTCGCGCGTCAGGAAGGTGCGGTCGCGCACTTCCGGACCGCGATGGTTCTGAAGGAACCCTTCGCCTTCGAACAGCAGCCATTCCAGGGGCGTCTTGCGCTCCTTCGGCAAGGCACCCGCCGCTTCCAACGTCGGATAAATCTGGTGGCCGATTTCGACGATGGCCTGTTGCCCCTTGCCGCTGGCCTCGGCGTAGTGGCGCAGGAAGGCGTCGAAGACCGACGTGTTGACCCAGCCGTCGGGGTCGATTTCCGACAACCTTTTCCCCGTGCGGGCGATCAAGGCCTCTTCCGCCTCGGCGGCCAGGGTCTCGCCCATGAGGGAGGCGGCCAACAGCAGGACGCGGCCCTTGATGTCGGCGACCTTCATCCCTTCCAGGAACCTCTCCACGCCGTCGCGGAGGTCGCCGGTTTCCCGTGTCAGGGCCTCGGCGGAGTCCACCAGCGCCGTGGCGCTGTCGTCCGTGTCGCGGGCGACCTCGGTCAGGCGCCGCATGTGATCCTCGACCTCGTTGTTGACGCGGGCGGCTTCCTGCGCGTTGCGGGCGATTTCATGGGTGGCCGCGGTCTGTTCCTCGACGGCGGCGGCGATGGAGGCGACGACCTCGTCGACGCGCCCGAGTT
>CAZFRK010000089.1:0-10093 GCA_964521375.1 uncultured Rhodobacterales bacterium | reverse complement strand
TCGACGCCCTCGATACCCGTCGCCCCGGACACCCGCCCCGATCCTGGCCCCGATCCTGGCCCCGCCCCTTGTCCTGACGCGTCGAAACGGCTAACACCAGCGATCCGTATTCAGCCGAGCCGCAGGAGGAGCCGCCGTGGCCGTCACCGAGGACTTCATCAGCCGTCTGCGCGGCGTGGTGGGCGACAAGGGCCTGATCACGACCGAGGCCGACATGGGCCCCTATCTGCACGAAGAACGCGGCCTCTACCAGGGGCAGGCGGCGGCGGTCGTCCGTCCGGCCTCGACCGAAGAGGTGGCGGCGGTGGTCCGGCTGTGCGCCGAGGCGGGCGTCGGCATCGTGCCCCAGGGCGGCAATACCGGCCTGTGCGGCGGCGCGGTCTCGGCCAAGGAGCAGGTCATCCTGACCCTGGGCCGCATGAACCGCGTGCGGGAGATCGACCCCATCAATTTCACCATGACGGTGGACGCGGGCTGCATCCTGGAAAGCATCCAGCAGGAAGCGGCCAAGGTGAACTGCTTCTTCCCGCTGGCCCTGGGCGCCCAGGGCACTTGCCAGATCGGCGGCAACATCGCCACCAACGCGGGCGGCATCAACGTCCTGCGCTACGGCAATACGCGCGAGCTGACGCTGGGCCTGGAAGTGGTCCTGCCCGACGGCACCGTGTGGAACGGCCTGCGGGCGCTGGGCAAGGACAATACCGGCTACGCGATGAAGCACCTCTTCATCGGCGGGGAAGGGACACTCGGCATCATCACCGGCGCCGTCCTGAAACTGTTTCCAGCCGCGGCGGAACGGGAAACCGCCCTGCTGGCCCTGGACGACATCGCCAACGTCACCAAGCTTCTGGCCAAGGCGCGGGCCTTTTCGGGCGACGCCGTGACCGCCTTCGAGCTGGTCGCCGACTTCGGCATGCGATTGGCGGTCAAGCATCTGGACGGCATCGAGCCGTTCCTGGACGACAGCTATCCCTGGTACGTGCTGCTGGAGTTCTCCACCTCACGCCCCAACGCCGACCTGCGCGGCCTGTTCGAGCGGTTCCTGGAAGCGGCCTTCGAGGACGGCGTCATCGTCGACGGCGTGATCGCCGAAAGCCTCGATCAGGCGGACAAGCTGTGGCGCATGCGCGAAGGGCTGCCCGAGGCCCAGAAGGGGGAAGGCGCCTCCATCAAGCACGACGTCGCCGTGCCCGTCGGATCGGTGCCGGAGTTCCTGACCCGCGCCCTGGCCGCCGTCGAGGCGCGCCTGCCCGGCATCCGCCCGTGCCCCTTCGGCCACGTCGGCGACGGCAACATCCACTTCAACCTGACCCAGCCCGAGGGTATGGACCCGAAAGAATACCTGGGCCTGTGGGAGGAGATGAACCGCGTCGTCCACGATATCGTGGTCGAGATGCACGGCTCCATCTCCGCCGAACACGGCGTCGGGCGCCTGAAGGTGGACGAAATCGTCCACTACAAGAGCGCCGTGGAGATCGACATGATGCGCAAGGTGAAGCAGGCCCTGGACCCGAAGGGGATCATGAACCCCGGCGCCGTCGTGCGCGTTTGATCGTCCCCGTCGATCACAGAGGCGAAAATCCTTCGTTGGACCGAACGGTGCGCCCTGCCTAGGGTAAGGGCAACGCGACGTCGATCCGACGTTCAGGGCAAAGGGGACTGTGAATGAAAGTCGAGATCTATACCAAGACCACCTGCATGTTCTGCGACAAGGCCAAGGCCTGGTTCAAGGAACACGGCATTCCCTACCAGGAGCATGACGCCGGGACCACCCAGGGCTTCGCCGCCATGCAGGAGCGTGTTCCGGGCGCCAAGACCGTGCCGCAGATCGTGATCGACGGCCACGTCATCGGTGGCTGGGACGTTCTGAAGGCGCACGAGGAGCCGATTCTCAAGAAGCTGCGGACCGTTCACCCGGCCTGACCGTGCCGCCGCGCCGATCCCGTCAGTACCAGATTTCCATGCGCAGGCCCCGGCCATCCAGGTCCGGGGCCTGTGGCGTTCGGACCGCCCGCCCGGCCAGGATCTCGCGCGCCAGCCACGCCAGGACACAGGCGTCCAGCACATCGTCCCAGGCCGCCTTGAGGCCGCGCGGCAGGTCGTCCGGAAGCGGAAGCCCCGCCGCGCGCAAGGTCGCCGTCCGGGCCGTCCGTCCGTCCGGTCGGCGCTTCGGTGGTGGTGCCGTTCCTCCCATCAGGCGGACGAAGGCCAATTCGGGATGGGCCTCGACGATCCGGCCTTGATCGGCGGGGGTGATGGTTTCCTCGACCTGCCGCAAGAGCGGAAACAGGTTGAACGCCTGGAGGGACAGGCCGGGCGCCGCCTCGCCGGTGGCCCGGTTCGCCGCCGAGGCTTCGGCGTGGGTGGTCGCGGCCAGGGCCGACCGGGCGGGAGGCGAAAAGACGCTGGCCGGGCGCCCACCCGCCGCCGACAGAAGGGCGCGCGCCGCCTTGTCGCAGGCCCGCCCGCCGGGCACGGCCCGCTCCGGCAGGCCGATGGGCATGTCCAGGCAAACCCGCGCCGGACCCTCCGCCGGGGCGTCCGGCAGGGTGGCGAGGTCGCGCGGATGGGTCAGTCGGCGCAGGCGCAGATCCCGCGCTCCGTCCCACAGGGCGCAAACCCAGCCGCCCCGCGCCCCGTCGATACCCGCTGTCCAGATCGTCCGCGTCATGGGGCGAGAGTGCGCAAGCCCGCCGTGTCGGGGCAAGCGGAAAGGGCCGCGCCCGACGGCGTGGCCCTGTCCGTCCTGGGTAGCCCAGGTCGGCCTAGGGTGGCTTTCGCTCCCATGCGGTCGCGACCGCCACCCTATCCTTCTCTTCCTTAAGCCAACTACGTCGTCACGGACGAATCCCTCCGCTCGGGATTTGCCCTAGGGGCGGTCCAGGCTCCTCGACCCGCCGTCAGTGACGGGTCAGCGGGATTTTGCGGCTCGACTCGCGCGCCTTCTCGGAGCGCGGCAGGACGATGGTCAGCACGCCCTTGGCGAAGGTGGCCTCCACGCCCGTGTCGGCGACCTCGAAGGGCAGCGGGATGGACCGCAGGAAGGTGCCGTAGGCGCGTTCACTGACATGCACGCCCAGGGCGTCGCGGGCCGCCGGGCCGGTCTCGTCGACCGTCTTCTTTTCGGCGCGGATGGTCAGCAGGCCATCGTCGAGCGTGAGGTCGATGTCGTCTTCCTCGACGCCGGGGAGTTCGGCGGTCACCTCCAACCCCTTGTCGGTGTCCCGAACGTCAAGGCGCGGCACCATATGGTCCGACCAAATGGGAGCCAGGGTGCTGGTCATCATGCTGTCGAACAGGCGATCCAGATCCCTGTGAAGGGTGGAAACCAGATCGCCATCCGATCGCATCGGCAGCCTGTCCCGGCTCAACGGAAGCAGCGATCTCAGGGACATGATACCCTCCATGGCGGTGGGACACCGTGGCGGGCGAGGAACGACCAGACCCGTCGGGCGCCCCGGTCTTTCAATGCGGTGATTATTATACAACGCCGCGAATGCCATCGCGCGGGTCTCGTCAAGCTATTGGTCCAAAACGGAAAAACAAGCATGGAAAAGGGCCGGAGGCGGTGCCCCCGGCCCTTTCGGACGGCGAGTCGCGGCGAGCGCGCGACGGTTAGTCCGTCATCGTCTTTTCGGTCTCGGCGATTTCGGCGGTCAGGGCTTCCAGGACCTTCTCGCCCTCGGCCCCGGCCTCGTCGGTGTAGACGTCGCGGGCCGTCATGGCGGCGTCCTTGAAGGCGGCGCGTTCGTCCGCCGTCAACTCGATCATCTTCACCTCGGGGCGGGCTTCCTTGATCTTCTCCAGGCGCTTCTCGGCGTAGTCCTTCTTGACCTGGAAGATGTAGTCGGCCAGTTCGGCGGTCACGCCGTCGAGCATCTTCTTCCGCTCGTCGGACAGGCCGTCATAGAAGGAATTGTTGGCGACGACCGAGGTCGTGAATTCCTGCTGACCGGCCCAGATCATGTAGTCGCTGACTTCGTAGAACTTCATTTCCTCGATGGCGAAGACCGGGTTCACCTGACCGTCGATCTGCTTCAACTGCAGGGCGCCGTAGACCTCGCCGTAGGGCATGGGGGTCGGGTCGGCGCCCATGGCCTTGTAGGACTCGGTCAGGATGGGCGACGTCATGACGCGCATCTTGAAGCCGCTGAAGTCGGCGGGCTTACGGATTTCCTTGTTGGTGGTCCAGACCATTTCGCCTTCCGGGAACATGGTCATCAGCTTGAGGTTCTTGTCCTCCAGGTCCGGGGCCAGCATGGAATAGACCGTGTCGCCCTCGGTCAGGACCTTCTTATTCACCTCGTCGCTCTGGCTCAGGATATAGGGCAGGTTGAAGACGCCGATGGCGGGCACCATGGTCGCCAGATGGCCCGGCGAGGCGAAGGTGAACTGCAGCGTGCCGTTGGCCGCCAACTCGGTCAGGTCGGCGGAGGTGCCGAGCGTGCCGTAGGGGTAGATCGCCACGTCGACGTCGCCGCCGCTGCGCTCCTCGACCAGCTCCTTGAACTTCTGGGCGTAGCGGTCCTGGACCGATCCCTTGATTTCTTCCAGCGCGAACTTCCAGGTCTCGGCCTGGGCCGCGGACAGCACCGATCCGGCGGCCAGCAAGGCCGCCGCGGTGGTGAGGGTGGCGCCGATCTTGCGCAGGGTCATGAGGTCGTCTCCTTCGGTCGGGGCGGGCGACGGGCCGCCGACTTGGCGCGGTCGCCCGGCTGCGGAGGGTGCGCGGCTTGGTCCGGCACCACGATATGCTAGGTGTCACGAAAGCGACGGCGCAAGCATAATCATGAGTCTGGAAAGAATAATGGAGCCTCTGGCGCACCCAGGAACATATTGCGAATAAAGGATGGATCTATGGTCATAATCGACGACGTGTTCATGGATCAACGCCGCGCGGACAGGGCGCGTTCCAATTTTTATACTGACTCGGCGTTTGATCCGATGTGCCCGCGAAAATCCATCGAATATTGTTGTTGACGCCCGTTGTTGGGCCGCAATAGCCTTTTTGGAGGGAAAGAGCGTTCCGAATGGATCCCGAAAACGGAGCTGTGCCATGTCCGACGCCATGCCGCCCGACGGCGGTTCCGACCACGGGTCCGCCCAGGGGCGTGACGGAGGACGCGCCGGAGGACAGGGAACGACGCCGGGCAAGGCGCCAGGACCCGCCTTCCGCTTGGTGACGGCCCTGGACGGTGGGCTGCGCTGGGTGGAAACGACCATCCTGGCCTACGGCGTCCTGGCCATGTTCCTGAACACCATCGGCAACGTGATCGGTCGCTACCTGTTCGGTCAGAGCCTCTATTTCTCCATGGAACTCAACCAGTTCCTGATCGTCCTGGTGACCTTCGTCGGTCTCGGCTACGCCACCCGGCGCGGTCGCCACATCCGCATGTCGGCCTTCTACGACACGCTGGGCGACAAGGCGCGCAAGGGGCTGATGATCGTCATCGCCGTGACGACCGGCGCCGTCATGTTCTGGCTGGCCTGGATTTCGCTGACCTACGTCCTGAGCGTCGCCAACTCCGGCAAGGTGACGCCGGCGCTGCGGGTGCCGCTCTACCTGACCTACCTGTGGGTGCCGCTCGGCTTCTTCCTGACCGGCCTGCAATACGTCCTGACCGTGATCCGCAACCTGCGGGACCGCGACGTCTGGATTTCCTGGGAACAGATCGACGCCTACGAGGAGGTCGACGCCTCCTCGACCGGCAGCGACCAGTCCTGACGCCGGGAGGAGCAAGACCATGACCGCCGCCCTGATCGGAACCATGATCGGCCTGCTGCTGCTCGGGTTCCCCATGATGATCCCGCTGATCGCGGCCACCTTGGTCGCCTTCGTCTTCTTCTTCCCGATGATGCCGCTGGAAAACATGGTCCAGCAGATGATCGGCGGCGTGAAGCCGACGGCGCTGATCGCCGTTCCCATGTTCATCCTGGCCGCCGACATCGTCACCAAGGGACATACCGCCGACCGCCTGCTGGATCTGGTGATGAAGTTCGTCGGCCATGTGCGGGGCGGCCTGGCGGTGACCTCGGCGGTCACCTGCACCCTGTTCGGCGCCGTCTCCGGCTCGACGCAGGCGACGGTGGTCGCCATCGGCGGCCCCCTGCGCCCGCGCATGGTCGAGGCGGGCTACAAGGACAGCTTCGTGATGGCCCTGACGATCAACGCGTCGGACATCGCCTTCCTGATCCCGCCGTCCATCGGCATGATCATCTACGGCGTGATCTCGGGCACCTCCATCGCCGAACTGTTCATCGCGGGCATCGGTCCGGGCCTGCTGATCCTGGCCATGTTCTCGGCCTATTCGATGGTCTTCGCCTGGAAGGAAGGCATTCCGACCCTGCCCAGGGCGTCCTGGCCGGAGCGGCTTCTGGCGGTCAAGCGGGCGCTCTGGCCGCTGGGCTTTCCGGTCATCATCATCGGCGGCATCTATGGCGGCATCTTTTCGCCGACCGAGGCGGCGGCGGTGTCGGTGGCCTACGCCATCCTTCTGGAATGCGTCATCTTCCGCGAGTTGAGCCTGAAGGAACTGCCCGACATCGCCATGTCCACGGGCCTGATAACGGCGGTGGTCTTCATCCTGGTCGGCGCCGGGAACGCCTTCTCCTGGGTCATCAGCTTCGCCATGATCCCCCAGGACCTGATCGGCGGCCTCAACCTGATGGAGGCGAGCCCGACGATGGTGCTGATCGCCATCTCCATCGCCTTTTTCGTCGGCTGCATGTTCGTCGATCCCATCGTCGTCATCCTGGTGCTGACACCCATCTTCGCCCCGGTGGTCGAGCACGCGGCGCTGGACCCGGTGCTGGTGGGGACGATCATCACCCTTCAGGTCGCCATCGGCTCGGCGACGCCGCCCTTCGGCTGCGACATCTTCACCGCCATCGCCATCTTCCGACGCCCCTACTTCGACGTCATCCGGGGGACGCCGCCGTTCATCTTCATGCTGCTTCTGGCGGCGGCGGCGCTGATCGCCTTCCCGCCGGTCGCCCTGTTCCTGCGGGATCTGGCGTTCCGCTGACGCGGTTTTCCAACGGCCGCGCCCCCGGCGACCGCCTCGCGGCTCGTCGGCGGCGGGCCAGGACGAAAGAGGACCCCATGCAGTTCAACCGAATCGTCGTGCCGGTCGACGGCTCCACCCACGCCATGAAGGCCCTGGAGCTGGCCGTACAGCTTCAGGACAAGTTCGAAGGCTCGGCGCTGTGGGTCCTGAGCGTCTATCAGCACGTCAGCCTGATCGAGTCCTCGCACTCCATGGTCCGCGGGCGCCAGGACCTGATGCCGCCGGACGAGGCCATGAAGGCGCTCAGCCAGGAGATCGTCGATCAATACGTGGCCAAGGCCGCGGACCTTGGCGCCTCGGGCGTGAAGGGGGTGGTCAAGCGCGGCAAGCCGTCGCGCTCCATCGTCGACTTCGCCAAGCAGCAGAGCGCCGACTGCATCGTCATGGGCGGTCGCGGCATCGGCGACGTGGGCGGCGTCCTGTTGGGCAGCGTGTCCCACAAGGTGGCCAGCCTGGCCCCCTGCACGGTCATCACGGTGAAATAGGCGGGCGCCGCCGCGCCTCAGGCGCGGATTTCGAACATCCCCTCCACCTCGACGCAGCCGTCGAGCGGCAGGCTGGGGCAGCCGACGGCGGCGCGGGCGTGGCGTCCGGCCTCGCCGAACACCTCGACCATCAGGTCCGAGGCGCCGTTGACGACCTTCGGATGGTCGGTGAAGTCCGCCGTGCAGGCCACGAACCCGCCGAGCCGCACCACCCGGACCACGCGGTCCAGGTCGCCGTCGCAAGCGGCGCGCGCCTGGGCGATCAGGTTGACGGCGCAAATCCGCGCGGCGGCCTGGGCCTCTTCCAGCGACAGGTCGCGGCCCAGCAGGCCGGTGGCGGCCAGCTTGCCCTCGACCAACGGCAACTGGCCGGAGACCACGACCAGCGCGCCGCTACGCACCCAGGGCACGTAGTTGCCCGCCGGGGCGGCGGCCTCCGGCAAGGTGATCCCCGCGGCGCGAAGGCGCTGGTCGACGGAACCGGTCATGGCGGTCATTCTCCACATTATCCCTCGCCGGGTGGGGCGAGCTGTGCTAACGAAAGGCCCAATTCGTCAGGCCCGCCGCGCCAGCGGGCCTCATGCCCTTCAGTGTCACGGGAGAGGCTCAGGTGAGCAAGCTTTCCATGCCCAAGGACAAGATCAAGGTCCTGCTGCTGGAGAATATCCACGACAACGCGGTCAGCTATTTCGAGCGCAACGGTTACATGACCGTGGAGCGGCTTAAGGGCGCCCTGGATGCCGAAGAGCTGAAGGAAAAGATCGCCGACGTCCATATGATCGGCATCCGCTCACGCACCAAGCTGACGCGCGACGTCCTGGAGCACGCCAACAAGCTGCTGGCCATCGGCTGCTTCTGCATCGGCACCAACCAGGTGGATCTGGCGGCGGCCAAGGAGATGGGCGTGCCGGTCTTCAACGCGCCCTATTCCAACACCCGCTCGGTCGCCGAGCTGGTCCTGGGCGAGGTCATCATGCTGGCCCGCCGCATCCCGGAAAAGACTTGGTCGACCCATGAGGGCGGCTGGCTGAAGACAGCCGACGGCGCGGTCGAGGTGCGCGGCAAGACGCTGGGCATCATCGGCTACGGCCACATCGGCACGCAGCTGTCCATCCTGGCCGAATCGATCGGCATGCGCGTGGTCTTCTACGACATCGTCGAAAAGCTGGCGCTGGGCAACGCCCAGGCCCGCCATGACCTGGACGACCTGCTGGCCGAGTCCGACTTCGTGTCGCTGCATGTCCCGGCGACGCCCGAGACCAAGAACATGATCACGGCGGCCGAGATCGCCAAGATGAAGCCCGGCGCCTACCTCATCAACGCCGCGCGCGGCAACGTGGTGGTCATCGAGGCCCTGGCCGAGGCCCTGGAAAAGGGTCATCTGGCCGGTGCCGCCATCGACGTCTTCCCCAAGGAACCGGCCAGCGCGGGCGACGAGTTCCAAAGCCCGCTGCGCGGCCATCGCAACGTCATCCTGACGCCGCACATCGGCGGCTCGACGTTGGAGGCCCAGGCCAACATCGGCACCGAAGTGGCCGAGAAGCTGGTCAAGTACTCGGACAACGGTTCGACCCTCGGCTCGGTGAACTTCCCCGAAGTGCAGCTTCCGGTCATGGCCGCGGTCGGCTCGCGCTTCATGCACATCCACCGCGACGTGCCCGGCGTCCTGAGCCACATCAACGAGGTGTTCTCCAAGCGCGGCATGAACATCTGCGGCCAGTACCTGCGCACCGACGGCGACCTCGGCTACGTGGTGGTCGACGTCAAGGAGACGGTCGAGGAAGGCCAGGGCGTGCGCCGCGAATTGGCGGCGGTCGACGGCACCATCCGGACCCGCTTCCTGCTCTGATCGCCCGCCCGGCCGCCGATATCGGCGCCCGGCGAAACGACGACGAAAACCGGCGCCCCGCCTGGGGACGCCGGTTTTTTCGTGGTCGGGCCGTCGCCGCGTCGCGGTCGGCGCCGCCTACCAGTGGTAGGAGACGCCGAAGGCGACCTCGTGCTGGTCCATGCGCAGCTTGGCGGTGCCGCCACCCGCGGCGGCGGGCAGCAGTCCGGTCTTGGAGTCCGAGAAGGCGCGGGTATAGGCGCCGGTGATGCCCCAAGACGGACTCAGGGCATAGGAGAACCCGGCGCTGGCATGCTGGGTCACCGCCGCCGGGGCGATGATGTTGAACATCACCTCGTTGCTGTCGGCGAAGTCGTTGGACCAGCTGTAGCCCGCCCGCAGGGTCAGGCCCGGCATGGTCTGCCATTCGGCGCCGACGCGCCAGATCTTCATGTCGGTCCAGCCGAAGCCGCAACCCGTGGCGGTGCCGAGCTGGCAGGGCATCTGGCCGGAATTGGCGATGGAGGCGACCTGCCCGTAGAAAATCTGCTCGCGGTCGACCATGAAGGTCCAGTCGTCGAAGGGGCGGATGGCGACCCCGGCCCGGGCGATGGGCGGCACGTCGAAATCGCCGCTTTCGGCGAACAGGCCCTTGTAACGCGAGAACTTCTGCATCATCAGGCGCGACTGGTAGCTGGCGCCGACGCTGAGCC
>CAZFRK010000088.1:0-10144 GCA_964521375.1 uncultured Rhodobacterales bacterium | reverse complement strand
CATGGACGGCACCATCGACATCATCGCTGTCGCCGACGACCTGACCATCGGCGGCGCCAACACCGTCGACGAAGGCACCGGCACCTCGGTCACCCTGACGCCGAGCATCCAGCTTCAGGACACCGACGGCACCGAACACCTGCTGGCGGGCAGCGACGTCGTCCTGACCACCGGCGACAGCCTGATGGTCCAGGGCACCCTGCGCCTGAACGGCGTGGTCCAGACCGCCACCGACAACGGCGACGGCACTTGGTCCTACACCTTCAACGCCAGTGACTTCGCCCTCAGCGGCGACACCTACACCTTCAAGGACGCGCTCACCTTCGAGCCGTTCGAGCATCACGACGAGGACCTGTCCTACACCCTGACCGCCACGGTCGAGGACAACGGCGGCGTCACCAAGACCTCCACCGGAAACGGCACCATCACCGTCAACGCCGTGGCGGACGCGCCGACGCTGTCGGCCACCGACACAGGCGGCTTCGAGCACGCGGCGGGCACCGCCGCCGACGACGGCTGGATTCCGCTTCCGCTGTCGGGCATCGCCATGACCGACGTGGACGGCTCGGAAAGCTTCTCGGTCTATATCGAAGGCGTCCCGGCGGGAGCCCAGATCCGTCTGGCGGACAGCCCCTCGGGCCTGACCATCACCGAGGAAAGCGGCTCCGTCACCCTGACCGGCGCCAACGGCGCGACGCTCGATATCGACGACGGCCGCGTCTTCCGCATCGACGTGACCGACGCCCACCAGTTCACCCCGGCGGAACTGACCGCCCTGTTCCAGTCCTTGCAGGTGCGCCCGGCGGACAATTCCTCCGCCGACATGAGCCTGACCGCCACCGCCGTCACCACCGAGGCGGACAACGGCCAGCAGGCCTGGGCCTCCGACACGCTGCACGTGGACGTCGGCGTGGTCGATCCGGTGATCGGCACCCTGGCCGACGTGCACGTGGCCGAAGGCGACAACTGGGCGGCGCTCGGCGTCCTGCCGGTGAGCGTCGGGGCGCTGTCGACCACCGACCTGGCCGCCCTGACCGGCGGCGGGGCCGAGGAAACCGTGACCATCACCCTGGATCTGCCGGACGGAGCGGTCCTCCGGCATGTGGCGGGCGACGGCACGGTCACCACCTACAGCGGCAGCGGCCCGCATGACGTGACCGCCTTCTGGGACCCCGCCCAGGGCGAGGTGACGGGCTTGCAGGTCCAGTGGGCCAGCACCGACACCAAGGGGCCGATCGAGATCGGCCTGAAGGCCCGGGTCGTCGATCTGGACCAGAGCGGCGACTATGATGATTTCGCCACCGGCAGCGCCATGGCGGGCGACGGCGCGCGCGACGAATCCATCACCACCGTGACGGACGTCCTGACCGTCCATGTGGACCCGGTGGCGGACTCCGTGACGGTCACCGCCAACGCCGTCGGCGTGGAAGACCAGAACATTCCGCTCAACCTGACGGTCTCCTCGGACGACACCTCCGGCACGGAAACCGTGACCGGCGCCACCCTGTCGGGCATGCCCGCCGGGGCCGAACTGTTCCTGGACGGCGTTTCGGTCGGCGTCAGCACCGGCACGGCCATGACCTTCACGCTGGACCCGGCCAAGCTGGGCGACTACAGCCTGAAGGCGCCGCCGGATAGCCATGTCGACTTCAGCCTCAGCCTGTCGGTGGAGACCACCGACTCCTACGGCGGCACCGACGCCACGGGCGTCAGCGTCCATTCGGTGCCGGTGACGGTTTACGCCGACGCCGACATCCCGACCCTGGTGGCCGACGCCGACGACGGAACCGCCGGTGTCCAGCGACCGAGCTACACGGTCGACGAAGACGGGTCCAAGGTCCAGTTGACCTGGGGCGCGGCGGGCGTCCTGTCCGGCGCTTCGGGTGAAGGCGGCGGCGGCTTCCCCGACAGCGTCGACACCTCCGAACACATCACGGTGCGCCTGCAGGTGGCCAGCAACGGCCACGACAACAGTGACGCCCAGGTGTTCGTCCTCAACGACCAGGGCCAGTACGTGGCCGCCCAGTACGTGAACACCACCGGTGCCTGGGGCGACGTCCAGGACGGCGGCGGCAGTGGCAGCTATTGGGTGGTCGACGGCGACGCGCTGGCCGCGGGCAAGGTCTATATCTCCGGGGCCGAGAACTTCGGTGACGGCGACACGCCGTTGGTCTTCGACCTGACCCCGGTCGCCACCGAAGTGGACGGCGCCGCCGAGGGCGCCCTGCCCGCCGGTCTGAGCCGCGAGATCTCGCGCGCCGGGTCGGCGACCCAGGTCGAACTGGATATCGCCCAGGTCATCGACACTTTCACGCCGTCCGCCGAAAACAGCGGCGTGGAAGATCAGAACATCTGGCTGACTCCAAAGGTCGAACTGACCGACACCGACGGGTCCGAAGTGCTGACGGGCGTGGTGCGTCTGGACTTCGACGCCACCAACGACGCTCAGGGGCACCTGGAATGGGTCGGCGACGCCGGGGACTTCACCGACCTGGGCAACGGGTCTTATGAAATTTCCGCCGATGCCTTCACCTGGAACGCTGGCACCGGCACCTATGAGCTGACCAATTCGGAAAGCCTGCGCTTCGTCCCCGACGACACCCATTCCGACGACACCGTGACCTACGCCATCACGGCGACGGTGACGGAAGACTTCGGCGGCAGCGGCCAGAGCCTCGGCGGCACCGGCACCATCACGCGCCACCCCGACGCCGACGCCGTCACGCCGACGACCACCGACGGTCGCGGCATGGAAAACACGGCCATCGCCTTCGACTTCGACGTCAGCACCATGATCGGCGGCGTGGAGCAGCACGGCCTGATCGACACCGACGGGTCGGAAACCCTGACCGTCTATCTGTCGGGTGTGCCCTCCGGCGCGACCATCAGCCAGAACGGCGCGGAGATCACCACCGTCGGCACCGCGGGCGTGACCATCGAGAAGGTCTCGCAGCTCTATGACGGCAGCACGCCGAGCGGCGACGTCTACCGCTTCACCTTCAACGGCGTGCCGGACTCGGCGGATGTGGACGCCCTGTTCTCCAACCTGACGGTGACGCCGCGGACGAACGATTCCAAGGACTTCACCATGACCGTCGCGGCGGTCGTGGATGACCGTCCGGGCGACGCCGACGCCGACCGCGAGGTGCGGACCGCCGACATCCGTATCGACGTCGGCACCAATGCGGCGACCATCACCACCGACGGCTCGGTCTCCGTGAACGAGGACAGCGCCGTTCAGCTGACGGTTTCCGACCTGAAGGTCGAGAACCCCTTCCCCGACAGCGGCGAGCTTCTGAACGTCTACCTGAAGCTGGACGGCGCCAGCGACGACGTCACGGTCCAGGTCTACAAGAACGGCCACTGGCAGAACGCCTCTCACAGCAATTCGACCGGCTGGAACGTGACCGGATACCTGGCCTCCGACCAGAGCGACCCGTCGACCACGCACAACATCCGCATCGTCACCAGTGGCGACGCCGACGCCGACCTGACCTTCGACGTGACGGCCCGCCTGCGAGACGAGGATCGCAGCGATTCCACCTATTATGACGCCAGCGGTCCGGCCGCCGACCAAGCCTACAGCTACGGGTCGTTCAACGTCACGGTGAACGCGGTCGCCGACGCGCCGGACGTTTCCGGCGGCATCAAGGTGGTCGAAGCCGACGACAGCCAGTTGGATGCGGGCATCAACGGCCAGTGGGTCGACCTACCGCTGACGGTTTCGGTCACCGATACGGACTCCGAGACCATCTCCAAGGTCGAGCTGCGCGACGTGCCCGCCGGAACCGACCTGGGGCTGGACCTGGGCAGCGGCGTGGTCAGCTTCGCCGCCGGGGCCAGCGGCTATACGGTCAGCACGACGACCGATCCGGACGGGTCGATCACCTATGTCTTCACGCCGACGGAAGCCGACGCGGCGACGCTGCTCGACCACCTGAAGAACCACCTGAAGGTCGGCCTGCCCGACGACAGCAGCGACGACATTTCGTTCAAGCTCTACGCCCAGTCCGAAGAGCACGGCACCGACGGCGCGCCGAGCGCGGCGAACCAATACGCCGACGCCGAAACGACGGTCACCATCGACATCTACGGCGTGGCCGACACGCCGACCCTGTCGATCGGGTCCAACGCCGGGCACCACACCATCTCGGAAGACGCCTTCTACGCCGTCGATTGGTCGCAGGTCTCCTCGGCCAGTGGCGAAAACAGCGGCGCCGACGGCAGCGAGACCGTTCACTCCTATAAGATCTGGCCCGCCGACGGCCAGGACGCCATCGTCCGCGTCGCCATCGCCGGGTCCGGCGAGGATCCGGCGGATCACCTGCTGACGGCCAACGCCGACGGGTCCTACACCATTCCGGCGGACTTGGCGGGCAAGACCGTCTATCTGGGCGGCGTCGAGAACTGGTCGTCCACGGACCCGGCGGGCGCCGACGTGGACCTGACCTTCAACCTCTCCGTGGTCTACGAGGAAGCAGACACCGCGTCGGGCCGAAACACCGGCGTGGCGACCATCGACAATCGGGCCGGAACGGCGGAATCGGCGCCGACGCAAATCACCCTGACCGTCGATCCGGTGGGCGATATCGTCAGCATCATCACCAGCGGCCACGGCGTCGAGGATCAGAGCGACCATCCGGACTTCGGCGGCGCGCATATCGCCGTCACCGCGACCATCACCTCCGAGGACTCCTCGGAGCATGTCCAGGCGCTCAGCATCACGACCACCGACCCCGACATGGCGGGTGGCGACCTCTATCGGGCCGACGGCACCCTCATCGCCAAGACCACCAGCGGCGGCACGACGACCTGGATCCTGTCGCCGTCGGACGTCGACGCCAGCGGAAATCTGGTGGGCATCGGCTTCGACCCGGTCACCCATTCCGCCAATGACGCCAGCTACACGCTGAATGTCACCATGGTGGACTCCGACAATACGACCACCAGTTCGGCCTCGGTCAACGGCACCATCGTGGTGGACGCCGTCGCCGACGCGCCGACCGCCGATGTCACCGCGCCGACCAACGGCGACGGCGCCATCGTCGGGGTCGAGGATCACGCCATCGCCCTGAACCTCCAGGCGGCCCTGGTCGACACGGACGGCTCGGAAACCATGTCCGTGGAGATCCTGGACGTGCCCGACGGCTGGCAGGTCGGCTATTGGGACGGCACGACCTTCACCGCCGCCCAGCCCGGCGACGACAACACCTGGACCATCGACGACCATTCGCGCCTCGGTGAAGTGGCCCTGTGGCCGCCGCAGGACTATCACGTCGACACGGCCATCGACCTCAAACTGCGCGTCACCTCGCAGGAGGACGGCGCCGCCAGCGCCATCAACCCGGGCGACGAACAGGCCGTCACCGAGGTGCCCTTCAAGGTCGTGGTGACGCCCGAGGCCGACGCGCCGGGCCTGGTGGCCCGCAACGTCAGCATCGCCGAGGACGGCGGGGCTTCCGGTCAGCCGGTGGACCTCCACATCCTGGCCAAGGTGACGGACACCGACAGCCGCACGGCGGCGGAAATCATCGACGAGGTCCGCCTGGAAGGCGACTTCAAGGGCGGCACCCTGGTCGACGCCAACGGCGACCCCATCGCGCCGACCAGCGATGACGGCACGACGCGGGTCTACGTCTTCGATACCGCCGAGGAAGCCGCGGCGGTTCGCTTCATGCCCGCCGCCCACTCCAACGAGGATCTGTCGCTGACGGTCACGGCGATCAGCAAGGACGGCGCCTCGACGGCGCAGACCCAGACCACCATGACCGTCACCGTCGTCGGCACCCCCGACGCCGTGACCCAGAACGGCGTGGTCCTGGGCGCCGGGGAACTGACCGCCCACGGCACCGAGGACACGCTGATCGACCCGGGCTTCGGTGGCTACGGCACGGAAGACACCGACGCCTCCGAAACGCTCTCCATCGTCATCCGCGACATCCCGCAGGACGTGAAGCTGCTGCTGGTCGACGGCTCGGGCGACGTCCTGAGCGGCGCCGCCCTGGAAGGCAAGCTGTCCTACATCGGCGGCGGTCGCTGGGCGGTGGCGGCGGACTACGTGGACGACGTGCGCTTCCGGGTGCCCGCCGACTACGCGGGCGACGATTACGCGGTGACCGTCGACTTCGTGGTCACCGAGAACGACGGCGCCAGCGCCACGACCACGCGCACCCTGCGCCTGGATGTCCTCAACGACGCCGACGGCGCCAACATCGGCTCCCCGACGTCGGCCAACGAGGACTCGCATCTGGCGTCGGGCAGCGACGCGGGCATTCCGCTCACCGTCTCCGTGACGCCCAAGGACACCACGGGCGGCGCCGAGCAGGTGACCGAGATCCGCCTCGTCCTCGACGACGACGACCTCTCCGCCGGTGGTGAAAACCGCTGGATCGAGGTCGACGGCCAGCAGGTCGCCGTCCCCGCGGGCGGCAGCGTCACGCTGGTCTTCAACGACAGCGGCGATCCCGGCACCTACAGCCTAGCCGACTGGCAGAAGATCATGCTCATGGGCGTGGACGAGGATTCCGCCCGCGACTTCTCCTTCGGCGTCCAGGCGACGACGACCGACATTCACGGCGACACGGCGCAAAGCGCCGTGGTGCAACGGACCCTCCGCGTCAATCCGGTGACCGACGATCCGGACACCTTCACCGCCACGGTCGGCGACCTGAACGGCGACAAGAACGCCCGTCCGCTCGACATCACCCTGGACCTGGGCGACGTCGACGGGTCGGAAGGCGCCTACCTGGAAATCACCGGCGTCCCCGACGGCATGGCCCTGTCCACCAACGCCGGGCATGCCATCACCGACGGACAGGGCACGTGGTTCGTGCCCTACAGCGACGATCCGTCCTGGACCGTCACCGTCCAGGGAACGGCCAACGCTAGCGGCGACCTGACCATCAAGGCGGTCATCACCGACTATGACGTCGACACCGGCGCCGCCGCCGCCTCCAAGGTCGTCACCATCGGCCCCGTGCACGTGGACTTCCCCGGCGACGCGGCTGGTTGGGGCGGCACCACCGCCGAACCCACCATTCAGGTCAACGTGGCGGCCAACGCCTACGAGGACCGGGGCTTCGGCCTCGACGTGGTGGTGGATACGGACGGCGCCACGGCCTCGGCCCTGGTCATTCACGACCTGGGCGGCGCGACCCTGACCGCCAACGGATCGGCGGGCGGCGCCAAGGCCTTCTACATCAACGCCGATGGCGACTATGTCATCCCGCTGGAGGCCGACGGCACCATTCCGCTGAACGCCAACGGCCAGCCGGTGGTCCTCATCCAACCGCCGCACGACATGGCCGGTCCTCTCCAGATGAGCGTTTCGGTCGCCGGAACCTCCGGCACGGAAATGGTCAGTTCGTGGAACGGCGCGGGCGACCCGCCGCTGACCACCGTCGCCGACCTGATCGAGACCAGCGACGGCGCGGGCGTCAGCCTGACCGTCGACCAGTCCGGTCCGTACCTGGAAGATGGCCACGCCGCCGGTCTGGACGTCACACTGACCCTGACCCGCCTCGACATGGTCACCGGCGTCGACGACGCGGCGGAAGAACTGAAGGGCGGCACCATCACCCTGACCTGCGACGACCTGCCCCAGGGCGGCGAATTGTGGCTGGGCACGACCGAGCTGACCGCCTCCTCCGGCCCGTGGACCGTCGACCTGACGGACTTCACCGCCGCCGGCGGCGACTTCACCGGCACCGGAACCCTGGTCCTGGAGGGCCTGCGCTTCGTGCCCCCCGCCCAGTGGGACGGCAACGTCACCATCTCGGCCAGCGTCACCGCGGGCGAAGCCAGCGACGCCACCGGCGTGACCACCACGGGCAGCGTCGGCATCACGCTGGGCGCCGTCGCCGACACGGCGGCCACCGGCATGGTGGTCGACGCCGCCCTGGCCGCCGGAGAGGTGCCGACCGAAGATCAGGCGATCGACCTCGACCTGACGGCCTTCGATCCCGACCGCATCGGCGCCGACGCCAACGGCCACGGGTCGGAATACCTGTCCGTGGTCCTGAAGGGCCTGCCCGCGAACGCCATCGTCACCAACGCCACCAACAACGGCATGGACGCCGACGGCACCTATTCCTGGACCATCAAGGACGCCCAGATCGACCGCGCGACGGGCAAGATCTCCGGCGTCTCCATCCTGCCGGAGGAGAACTGGGCGGGTGACATGAGCGTCACCCTGACGGTCTACTCCATGGAGTCCGACGCCCCGACGACGGTGGTCGAGACGTCCAGCCAGACGCTGTCCTTCACCGTCGCGGGAGTGGCCGACACGCCGTCCATCAACCCTCAGGCGGCGACCGGCGTCGAGGATCAGCCGGTGGCCCTGGAACTGGACGCCGAGCTGGCCGACCTGACCGGCGAAGTCCTGACCGTCACCATCACCGACGTTCCGGACGGCGCCACCTTCACCGACGGCGGCACGCCGGGCACCACGCTCGGCACCAAGGTCGCCAACGCCAACGGCACGGCGACCTGGACCTTCACGGCCACCGAACTTTCGTCGCTGCACTTCGTCGGACCGACCAACGCGTCGGGCACCTTCAAGCTGAACGCCTTCGCGACAAGCACGGAAAACGGCACCACGGCGATCAGCGACACCCTGCCGCTGACCATCCGACTGGCCGGGGACCCGGACGCTCCGGACCTGACCTCCGTCACCGCCACCGACGGTGTCGAGGACAGCGCCACCAGCCGGGCGACCCTGGACATCGCCGCCGCGTTGAACGATCCGGACGGCGAAACCCTGTCCGTCCGCATCTTCGGGGCGCATGACGGGGACACCTTCCTGACCACCGACGGTCGCGTCGTGCAGGCCACCGACGAGAACGGCACCTCCGTTTGGACCGTCACCGCCGACGAAGCCCAGGGCCTGCGGTATGTCTCCGGAACGCAGGACTTCAACGGAACCGTCGATCTTCAGGTGGTGGCCCGGTCGACGGAGAACGGCCTGACCGCCGACAGCGCGGCGATGTCCGTCAGCTTCGACGTAGCCCCGGTCAACGACGCGCCGACGATCTCCTTCGACGTCACCGACAGCCGCATCGTCACCGGACAGGCCGACGTCATTCAGGCGGTTCCCGGCACCACCGCCGACAATGGGACCATCACCTTCGCCGACGCCGCCGACGGCATGTCGGACATGTCGTCCCTGTCGGTCAGCCTGGGCGGCGTCCCCGGCGGCGAGGACGACATCTTGGCGGTGGCCGGGCTACAGACCCACTACGACAGCGGTACCGGCGTCACCACCGTCACCCTGGCGCATGGACTGGACGACTACACCTTCGCCCTGGACTGGGACGCGGGCAGCAACACGCTGACCTTCAACCCGACCTCGGGCACGGCCCCCGCCAGCGTCTTCGAGACCCTGGCGGAGAAGGTGGTCCTGACCGCCGCCGACGGCCACCTGAATGATGCCGGGACGGCCAACAGCGTGCGTACCGTCACCTTCACCCTGACCGACAGCGAGGGGGCCAGCAGCAGCCGCGACGCCTCCATAACCCTGAACGGCACGGTGGACCTGGGACAGGTTCACGGCACCATCGGCGACGACAGCTTCATCGCCCACGGCCTGAACACCACCCTGCCGGACGGCGTCACCATCTTTGGCGGCGGCGGGACGGACACCCTGTTCCTGACGGAAAGCGGCGGGTCGGCCTACGATTGGACCCAGTCGGACAGCGACCCGCATGTGTGGGAGGCCCACGCCGTCAGCGGCGGCGACCTCTTCGCCACGCTGGTTCTGGACACCGACACCAATGCCGTCCACGACACCTCGAACGGCCACGACCTTCTGGTCTTCGAGGGCAGCGGCACCATCACCTTCGAGGACACCCACGACACCGTGGTCCTCAGCGACATCGAGAAGGTCGCCCTGCAATAGGGCCGACCATCCCGCGTCCACGACGCCCGGACCCCGCCCAGGGTCCGGGCGTTCGTCCGCCGGTCCCGATGGCGCGTGGTCCAGGGTCACGCCGCCCCGTCTGCCCCGTCCGTTTCGCGAAGGAGACCCCATGACGCCGCAGCCCCTTCGCGTCGCCCACCCCGACGGCGAGATGCGGGGCTACCGTTGGCCCAACGCCGAGGCGCCACCGCTGCTTCTAGTTCACGGAACCGGATTCTGCGCCGCCAC
>CAZFRK010000087.1:0-10195 GCA_964521375.1 uncultured Rhodobacterales bacterium | reverse complement strand
CGGCCTCGGCGGCCAGCTTCTTCGACGTGATCTTGTCGCCCATGGCCTCGATGGCGTGCGCCTCCGGACCGATGAAGGCGATGCCCTCGGCGGCCAGCGCCTTCTGGAAGTCCTTGTTCTCCGACAGGAAGCCGTAGCCCGGATGCACGGCCTGCGCGCCCGTGTCCTTGCAGGCCCGGACGATCTTGTCCATCAGCAGGTAGGACTGGTTGGACGGCGGCGGCCCCAGGAACACCGCCTCGTCGGCCATTTGAACATGCAGCGCGTCGCGGTCGGCCTCCGAGAACACGGCCACCGTCTTGATGCCCATCTTGCGCGCCGACTTGATGACGCGGCAGGCGATTTCGCCTCGGTTGGCGATAAGGATCTTGTCGAACATCGCGTTCTAGCCCCTGACAATTCCGGAGGACCGGAAAGGAAACCCTCGACACGGAGATCACGGAGACGGCACGGAGATCACGGAGGGGACCGTGGGGGCCGAAAGGCCCTGCCCTACCGTCTTCATCTCCCGCGCGCTCCCCGCGCTTCCAAACCCTCCGTGTCCTCCGCGGTCTCCGTGTCCTCTGTGGATCTTTTAGCCCTTGTTGGTTCGGCGGCCCGTTACAGCGGGATGTTCCCGTGCTTCTTCCACGGGTTCTCCAACTGCTTGTCCCGCAGCATGGCGAGGCTGCGGCAGATGCGCCGCCGCGTGCCGTGGGGCATGATCACGTCGTCGATGAAGCCGCGCGCGCCCGCCACGAAGGGGTTGGCGAACTTCGTCCGGTAGTCTTCCGTATGGGCGGCGATCTTCTCGTCGTCGCCGATGTCCTTGCGGAAGATGATCTCCACCGCGCCCTTCGGCCCCATCACGGCGATTTCCGCCGACGGCCAGGCGAAGTTCACGTCGCCGCGCAGATGCTTGGAGCTCATCACGTCGTAGGCCCCGCCGTAGGCCTTGCGCGTGATCACCGTCACCTTCGGCACCGTGCATTCGGCGTAGGCGTAGAGCAGCTTCGCCCCGTGCTTGATGATGCCGCCGTATTCCTGGGACGTGCCCGGCAGGAACCCCGGAACGTCGACGAAGGTCAGCACCGGGATGTTGAAGGCGTCGCAGAAGCGCACGAAGCGCGCCGCCTTGCGCGAGCTGTCGATGTCCAGGCACCCGGCCAGGACCATCGGCTGGTTGGCGACGATGCCCACCGTCTGGCCTTCCATGCGGGCGAAGCCGGTCAGGATGTTCTTCGCGAAGTCGGGCTGGACCTCGTAGAAGTCGCCTTCGTCGACGACCTTCACGATCAACTCCTTCATGTCGTAGGGCATGTTGGGGTTGTTGGGGATCAGCGTGTCCAGCGAATGGTCCTCGCGGTCCGCCGGGTCCGCCGTCGGACGGACCGGCGGCTTCTCGCGGTTGCTGGCCGGCAGGAAGTCCATCAGGCGGCGGATCTGCAACAGAGCCTCGACGTCGTTCTCGAACGCCATGTCCGACACGCCCGACTTGGCCGAATGGGTCATCGCCCCGCCCAGCTCTTCCGCCGTCACCACCTCGTGCGTCACCGTCTTCACCACGTCCGGCCCGGTGACGAACATGTAGCTGCTGTCCTTCACCATGGCGATGAAGTCCGTCATCGCCGGGGAATAGACCGCCCCACCGGCGCACGGACCCATGATCACGCTGATCTGCGGGATGACCCCCGACGCCATGACGTTGCGCTGAAACACCTCGGCGTAGCCCGCCAGGCTGTCCACGCCTTCCTGGATGCGCGCCCCGCCCGAGTCGTTCAGGCCGATCACCGGCGCCCCCACCTTCATGGCGTGGTCCATGATCTTGCAGATCTTCTCGGCGTGCGTCTCCGACAGCGACCCGCCGAACACCGTGAAGTCCTGGCTGAAGACGAACACCAACCGACCGTTGATCGTCCCGTAGCCGGTGATCACCCCGTCACCGGGGGTCTTCGTCTCCGCCATGCCGAAGTCCGTGCAGCGGTGCTCCTTGAACATGTCCCACTCTTCGAAGGACCCGTCGTCCAGAAGCAGCGCCAGACGCTCCCGCGCCGTCAGCTTGCCTTTCGAATGCTGCGCGTCGATGCGCTTCTGTCCGCCTCCAAGGCGGGCCGCCGCGCGCTTTTCCTCAAGCTGCTGGATAATGTCTTGCATGGATGTCCCGTACCTATCCCAAAGGGTGGCGACGCCGACGGCACCACCGTACCGGCGAGCCGTCGTCAGGCGTCGTGCGGGACGGAGCCGTCCCGCCCAAAAGGAGTCTCGAGGGATGCGTTAGCACATTTCGAACCTCAGCGCGCGTTAAAATGAAATAATCTGACCATTTCCATGCCCCCCACGGACGCGCTATACAGGGCGGCATGAACCAATGGATCAAACTCCTTCTGGAGGCTGGCCCCCTGCTGGTCTTCTTCGTGGCCAACGCCCAGTTCGGCATCCTGCCGGGGACGACGGCCTTCGTCGTCGCCACGGTCATCGCCCTGGCCCTGTCGTGGTTCCTGGCCAAGAGCGTCCCGACCCTGCCGCTGGTGTCCGGCGTCTTCGTCCTGGTGTTCGGCGGCCTGACCATCTGGCTTGAGGACGACCTGTTCATCAAGCTGAAGCCGACCCTGGTGAACATCCTGTTCTCCGGCGCCTTGTTCGTCGGTCTGGCGACCGGACGCAACTTCCTGAAGCTGGTGTTCGGCCATGCCTTCAGCCTGGACGACGAGGGATGGCGCAAGCTGACCGTCCGCTGGGCCGTGTTCTTCCTGGTCCTGGCGGCCTTGAACGAGGTCGTCTGGCGCAACTTCGACACGGACGCCTGGGTCAGCTTCAAGGTCTTCGGCATCCTGCCCCTGACCCTGGTCTTCAGCCTGACCCAGTTGCCGCTGCTGATGAAGCACCAGCACGAGGAAGAAAAGCAGGAAGGGTGAGGCGGCCTCCGCGCGTCCTCCCTCTCCCCTGCCCAACCTCGCCGCCCGCCAAACGAAAACCCCCGGAGCCAGTCCGGGGGTTTCGTCGTTCAAGCGCCGGGCGCCCCATGACAGGGCGCCGGTCAGACCGCGCGGGCCAGCTCCAGGAAGCGGGCCACGTCCTCCAGGTCGCGCCGCAGGCGCGCCCGCCGATCCACGGCCTCGAAGTCGTCGCCCCACTCCTCGGCCTGATGGAGTTCATCGACGAAGGCGGCGGCGAAGGCCTCTTCGGTGGAGACCCGGCCTTCGACCAGGGCGAACCCCAGGATCAGGGACGAACAGACCGGCGCCGCCACCTGCAAGGCGGTCAACGACACGTCGTCCAAGGCCCGGATGGCGTCGGCCATGGCGGCATGGACGGCGCCGTCCTGGCCGACCGGCAGAATGCCGCTGCCCGCCGCCCAGGTGGCCCCGAACCGCTCCACCGCCCAGGCCCGCAAGGGATCCCAGGCCGCCCGCTGACGGGCGATCAGGGTGTCCGGCCCGTCGGCGTAGTAGCAGAGAACGTCGCCTTCCACATGGCGCAAAAGCTCCCCCTCGATCTCGGCGCGGTGGGCCGGAACGCGATCCCAGGCGGTGTTGGCCAACTGGGTCATGGGCATGGTGTGCGGCTTGATGTGCTCGTCCTGGGCGTTCCACTCCTCCGCCACGGCCTCGGCCAGGGCGCGGGAGGGACAGCGCAGGTCCCGCTTGTTGGGCGTCTTCACCGGACGCCCGTCAAGCGCGATGCCGCAGCCGTCCTCGAACGCGACGACGGTCGCCTGCTTCCAGAAACGACGGGGACGCTGGATGGTCACGGAAGGGGTCTCCTGATTGCGCGCGTCTTACTTGCCGAACAGACCGCCGAGGCCCTTGCCCAGCCCTTCGATGATCTGCTTCGGCGCCTCGGCGGGCGACGCGCCGCCGCTCCCCGAGCCGGAAGAGGAGTCCGAGGACGTCTTGGACTTCTGGCCCAAGGCGACCTTACACGGCTCGCTTTCCTTGCTCATGTTGTCGAACAGGGCCTCACCCAGCAGGCTGACGCCACCCGTCGCCAGGGCACCGGCGATGGAGGCGGCGTTGCGGGCCAGCCCGGCGGCGTCCAGGCCGATGGAGGGATTGGACAGGGTGCCGGTCAGGCGCACCATCTCGGCCAGCTTTCCAGCGGAAATACCGACGCCTTCACGCGCGTAGGGCCGCACGGCGATATCCAGCGTCTCCGGACCCAGGTCGACGCCGCCGGTGGAGATGACATTCATCTTCGAGGTCTGGAAGGCGATTTCCTTGTCCCACGACAGGACGCCGTCCTTGACGCCGATATTGACGACGCCGCAGGTCAGGCTGGCATAGGGGTCCTTGTCCGGGTCCAGGCTGTCGGCCAACTGGTTGAGCACGTCGGCCCCGGCCCAATCGACCACGGCTTCATGGATGCGGCCCTCGCCGATGACCACCAGGACCTTGCCATTCAGCGAAGCGGCGAGCGCGGCGGGCGTCGCCCCGGCGCCGGTCAGCTTGATGTCGGCGTTGGTCTCCGATCCGGTCAGCAGGTCGGAGCGCCCGATCTGTTCGAACAGGCGGCCCAGGACGACCTTGTCGGCCTTGACGGCGGCGTCGAGCGCCAGGCTCTTGCCCGAGGAGGCGTCGGCGACGGCGTCGGCGGTGATGGTGCCGTCACCCATGCGGGCGGCGACCGGCGTCAGGTCGAGACGCCCATTGACCAGCTTGCCCTTCGCGGTGATGCCGTCGACCTCCATGCCGTCGGGCAGGATCAGCTTGGCGACGGAAACGTCGAAGGTGGCGTCGGCGGCCTTCAGGGCGTCCAGCGGCAGGGGCGTATCGGGGATGACCCGACCGCCGGAGGCGGACCCCGAGACGCCGCCATCGGAGGCCGTGCCGGAGGAGCCGCCCTCGTCGCCGCCCTCGCTCTTCGGCAGCAGTTCGGGCAGGTCGATCATCGCCGCCTGGATGGCCAGGTCGGCCTTGGGACGGGCGCCGCCGAGGGCCACGCCCACCGCGCCGGTGAGCTTGGTCTTCCCGGCGGAGAGGTCCAGGTCGGCCAGCGAGAAGCTGCTTCCGCCACCGGTCAGGCGGCCCTTGAGGGCGAGCGGCGGCAAGGCGGGCAGGTCCCCGGCCAGGGGCTTCAGTCCGTCCAGGGAGTCGGCCTGGACCGCCAGCTTGAGATCCAGGCCCTTGGCGGCCATCGGCTCGGCGATGGTGCCGTCGACGGAGAGATCGATCCCGGCCACCGCGCCTTTCAGCGCCAGGGGATAGGGCGTGCCGGAGTCGAGCATGTCCGGCGCCCCGACCCGGCCCGTCAGGTCGAAGGGAATGTCGCCGTAGGCGCCCTTCAGGATCAGGTCGAGCGGATCGGACAGGCTGTCGGCCTCGGCGGAGAGGACCTCCAGCGCCACCACCTCTTCGGTTCCGGCGTCCAAATCGCGATAGATCAGCCGACCATCCTCGATCTTCAGGGCGCCGATGGCGGGCAGCGCGGGGGCCCCGGACGTCGCCTCGGCGTCGGCGGGGACGGACTCCGGCGCCGGTTTCGCCTCGACTGCGGCGGCGGCGCCCTCGAAGTCCAGGTTGGTCTTGCCGCCCTTGGTGGCGATGACGATGCGCGGCTTGACGATGACCAGGCGGTCCACCTGGATGCTGCCGGTCAGGGCGGGCAGCAGGGCGACCTGCGCCTCCACCTTGTCGACCGACAGCATGGCCTCGTCCCCGGCCCAGGGAGCATTGGACAGGCTGGCGCCGTTCACCACCACGGCGGGATTGAGGCCGATGGCCATCTCCAGGTCGCCGTCCAGGGTCAGGTCGCGCCCGGTGGCGGTCTTCACCTGGGCGATGATGACGTCCTTGTACTTATTGACGTCGATGGTCGCGATAATGGCGACGCCGGCGACGATGATCGCGACCACCAGGGCCGCGACGATCTTCAGGATGGTACCGATACGCATGACCTATCCCCCAGGGTGAGTGAATCGACGGCCTCCATGAGGCCCGCGAAATGATCGAGGACGACGTGCGCCCCCGCCTGCTTCAAGGCGTCCACCGGGTGGTTTCCCCAGGAGACGCCGATGGCGCCGACGCGGGCGGCGCGGGCCATCCGGATATCAAAGGTCGTATCCCCGACCATGACCACATGCTCCGGTAGACAGCCGGTATTGTCCAGCGCCGCGAGAATCATGGCCGGATGGGGCTTCCCCGGGCCGTCATCGGCGGTATGCAAGGTGACGAAACGGTGGGCGAAGGCGTGCTTTTCCAGGAAGGCGTCAACGCCGCGACGCGACTTTCCGGTCGCCAGCCCCAGGAGAATCCCGGCGTCTTCCAGCGCGGCGATGGCTTCCAGCGTGCCGGGGAACAGGGGTTCCTCGTGCGTTCCCGCGGCCCGCAGGTCGAAGAACGAGTCCTTGTAGCGGTCGGCCAGGGTCTCGTGGACCGACGGCTCCAGGTGCGGCAGGGCCTGGGCCACCGCCTCGACCAGCGACAGGCCGATGCCCCGCCGCACATGGTCGCCCGGCGGCGGAACGAGTCCCAGGGACCGGCAGGCCATCTCCATGGCCGCGACGATGATGCCCTGGCTGTCCACCAGGGTTCCATCCACATCCAACAGGGCAAGGCGCAAGGGCGTCTCGGTCACGCGGTCACGTCTCCGCTCATCAGCATCCGGCGGTGCGGCAGACGGCGCCGACGGCGTCGTCGTCGAAGGGGTCGGGCGCCTCCGCCTCGTCGAAGCCGAAGAACTCGAAGCTTTCGGCCATGTGGCGCGGCAGCGGCGCGACGACCCGCAGTTTACCACCATCGGGATGAGGGCAGTCTATGGCACGGGCATGAAGATGCAGCTTGCGGGACACACCTTGGCCCTGAAGGTGCGCTTCCGCGCCCCCATACTTGCCGTCGCCGAGGATGGGCGTTCCCAGATAGGCGGCGTGGACGCGCAACTGGTGGGTCCGGCCGGTCATGGGCCGCATTTGAAGCCAGGCCACGGTGCGCCCGGCGTTCTCGACCACCTCGAAATCGGTGGTCGCCCGCTGGCCGTCCTCGCTGACTTCCATCTTTTCGCCCTTGGCGCCTTCCTGCTTGGCGATGGGCGCCTTGATGGTGCCGTCGCGCGGGTCGGGCACGCCGACCGTCAGCGCCCAATAGACCTTGCGCGTGGCGCGGCTCTTGAAGGCGGCGGCCAGCTTGGCCGTGGCGGCGGGCGTGCGGCCCAGCAGCAGGACGCCCGAGGTGTCCTTGTCCAGGCGATGAACCAGCCGCGGCCGTTCCTCGGCGTCGAAGGTCAGGGCGTCGAGCAGCATGTCCACGTGCACCGTCGTCCCCGTCCCGCCCTGCGTCGCCAGTCCCGGCGGCTTGTTGAGGACGATCACCGAGGCGTCGCGATAGAGCACGCACTGGCGGATCATCTCCTGGTCGGCGGCGGACACCCTGGAGGCCGTGCGCGGACGCTCGGCGATCTTCTGGAGGCCGCCCAGCGGCGGCACGCGGACCACCTGGCCGGGTTCCAGGCGCGCGTTGGCCTTGGCCCGCTTACCGTCGACCCGCACCTGTCCCTTGCGCAGAAGCTTTTCCAACTGCACGTGGGCGAGGTGCGGATAGTGGCGCTTGAACCAGCGGTCCAGGCGGACGTCGCCCTCGTCGGTCGCGACGGTGATGTTTTCGACGCTCATGATAGTCCCCAGCGGGCGGCCTGAAGGCCGCCGATCAACGCGAATAGTCCAAGAACCACGGAGGCCCCGCCGTAGAGCAGCGCCTGCGTTCCCTGCTGGCGCTCGATCAGGGAGACCAGATCCAGGGAGAAGGTGGAAAAGGTGGTGAAGCCGCCCAGCATGCCGACGAAGAGGAGCGCGCGCACCGGTTCGGAGACCTGCCAGCGAAGCGCGGCGGCCTCGACCAGCACGCCCATGATGAAGGAGCCGACGATATTGACCGTCATGGTCCCCCAGGGAAAGCCCGGGCCGATCAGCCGCGTGACCAGGCTCATCACCACATAGCGGGCGGCGGACCCGATGGCGCCCCCGGCGGCGACGGCGAGCAAGAGTTTCGGTGTCATTCCTCGGTTCCTTCCGCCTGCCGTCGCGCGCGCAACTTGTCCCAATAGGCGAGCCTTTTGCGGAGGTCCCGCTCGAAGCCCCGTTCCGGCGGATCATAGTAGCGCCGCCGCCCCAGGTCTTCGGGGAAATAGTCCTGCCCGGAGAAGCCGTCCGGCGCGTCGTGGTCGTAGGCATAGCCCGCGCCGTAGCCGATCTCCTTCATCAGCTTGGTCGGCGCGTTCAGGATGTGCTTGGGCGGCATCAGGCTGCCGGTCTTCCCGGCGTCCCGCTTGGCCGCCTTGAACGCCATGTATCCGGCGTTCGACTTCGGCGCCGTTCCCAGGTAAACGACCAGTTGGGCGACGGCCAGGTCGCCCTCCGGACTGCCAAGGCGGTCGTAGATATCCCAGGCGGCGACCGCGTGCTGGGCGGCCATGGGGTCGGCCAAGCCGATGTCCTCAACCGCGAAGCGGGTTAGCCGCCGCAGGATGTAGGCCGGGTCCTCGCCGCCGTCCATCATGCGGCAGAACCAATAGAGGGCGGCGTCCGTATCCGACCCGCGCAACGACTTGTGAAGCGCCGATATCAGGTTGTAGTGGCCTTCGCGGTCCTTGTCGTAGACCGGCGCCCGCTTCTGGATGACCGACGCCAGGGCGGCGGTGTCCAGGGGATCGGCGGCGCCCAGGGCGAAAAGCTCCTCGGCCATGACCAGACAATAGCGCCCGTCACCGTCGGCCATGGCGCGCAAGGCGCGGCGGGCGTCCTCGGTCAGTGGCAGGGCGCGCCCCTCCTCGGCCTCGGCGCGGGCCAGGAGCCGTTCCAACGCGGCGTCGTCCAGACGGTTGAGGACCAGGACCTGACAGCGCGACAGAAGCGCCGCGTTCAGTTCAAAGGACGGGTTTTCCGTGGTCGCGCCGACCAGGACCACCGTGCCGTCCTCCACATAGGGCAGGAAGCCATCCTGCTGGCTGCGGTTGAAGCGGTGGATCTCGTCGATGAAGAGTAGCGTCCCCTGCCCCGCCTCGCGGCGCTTGCGGGCGGCGTCGAACACCTTGCGCAGGTCGGCGACGCCGGAGAAGACCGCCGACAGCGGTTCGAAATGCATGTCCGTATGGGCGGCCAGAAGGCGGGCGATGGTGGTCTTGCCGCAGCCCGGCGGCCCCCACAGGACGATGGAGGCCAACCGCCGGGCCTTGACCATGCGTCCCAGCGGCCCGTCGGCGCCGATCAGGTGGTCCTGGCCCACCACGTCATCCAACACGGCGGGCCGCAGGCGATCGGCCAGCGGACGCGGGGCCTGACTGTCGAACAGGGTCGCCACCGCGGTCTCAGCCCACCCGGAAGTTCAGAAGGCGCCCGCCGCGCTCCACCTGGATCAGCCAGCGTTGCGGCTGGGCGCCCCCGAGCAGCGGCGTGAGGTCCTCGACCCGGCGGACGGCGGTGCCGTTGACCGAGCGCAGGATGTCCCCCGGCTGAATGCCGACGCGCGCGGCGTAGCCGCCCTGCCGCACCGCCATGACGACCACGCTGTCGGCCTCATAGGGCATGCCCTTCTCTTCCGACAGGGCCGGATTGAGGTTGGCCACGCGCACGCCGTCCAAGGGATTGCGCCCGGAGATGGCGGTCTCGTTCCTGGGCGGCACCTCCGGCGGGGCCTCCAAGGCCACGTCCAGCGTGCGTTCGGCGCCGTCGCGCAGAATGGTCAACCGCGCCGTTTCGCCGACCGGCAAGATGGCGATGCGATAGCGCAGCGCCTGAACGTCGACCACGTCCCGGTCGTCCACCGCCACCACCACGTCGCCGACCTTCAGCCCGGCCCGCGCGGCGGGACTGTCGGCGACGATGCTGTTGACCAGAACGCCGCCGGGCCGATCCAGGCCCAGGCTCTCGGCGATGTCGCGGGCCACCGCCTGACCGTCGGCTCCGACCCAGGGACGCACCAGCTTGCCGCCGTCCTTGAAGCCGCGCACCACGGCCCGCACCATGTCCGCGGGAATGGCGAAACCGATGCCGACGTTGCTGCCGTCCTTGGAATAGATCGCCGTGTTCACCCCCGCCAGGGTACCGTCCATGGTCACCAGCGCGCCGCCCGAGTTGCCCGGGTTGATCGCCGCGTCGGTCTGAATGAAGGAGCGGAAGTCGGCGACGCCCACCGTCGTGCGGGCGAGCGCCGAGACGATGCCGCTGGTCACGGTCTGACCGACGCCGAAGGGATTGCCGATGGCCAGCACCAGATCCCCGACATCCAGA
>CAZFRK010000086.1:0-10273 GCA_964521375.1 uncultured Rhodobacterales bacterium | reverse complement strand
GGGGTCCTACGTCTTGCAGGAAGGCTGCCGCCAGGCCGCCGGATGGCGCGGCCAGGGACTCGGCGACCTGCGAGTGGCCATCAACGTCAGCCCGGTGCAGGTCCTGCGCCAGGACATCGTGGCGACCGTCGCCGAAGCCTTGGAGGAAAGCTGTCTGCCGCCGCATCTCCTGGAGATCGAGATCACCGAAGGCGTTCTTCTGCGCGAGGAAGAGAAAGCGTTGAATCGCCTGAAATCCCTTCGCGACTTAGGCGTGCATCTGGCGATCGACGATTTCGGGACCGGATACTCGTCGCTCAGTTACCTCAAAAGATTGCCGGTCCACTGTCTAAAGATAGATCAGGCATTTGTCCGTGATCTGACGACCGATCCGGAAGATGTCCGTTTGACCAGGGTCATCATCGGGATGGCCCACGACTTTGGTCTGGAAGTCGTCGCCGAAGGGGTGGAGACCTTCGAACACGCCTCCTTCCTCAGTTACGAGGGATGCGACTTGGGGCAGGGGTACTATTATTCGCGCCCCCTTCAGCCGGTGCCCTTCGCGACCCTGGCCGCCGCGGAGCCGCCCTGGAAGCGCGATACGCTTCCCCGTCGTCAGGCGTGACCTTTCCTCCGTATAGGTATATTCTCAAAGAACGATACGGCGGACACCCCTCGCCGTAAATCGGCTTTACAAGCCTCCTGCTCTGCCGCTATACGTGTGCATGTAGGAGTTGTTAAGGAATTCCTACAACTACTAATGATGGGGTGTGCGGGGGCGAGATGGCTTCGACAGAGATTGAGCGGCTTGGTGGTGAGGAGGTTGAGGGGGCATTCGTCCTCGACGAACAGCCGAGCCACCTCCTGCGGCGGGCGCACCAGCGGGCCGCCGCCCTTTTCAGTTCGGACCTCGGTCCGGGAACCTTTACTCCACCTCAGTTCGCCGCCCTGGCCAAGCTGTACGAGCGGGGCGCCGTCTCGCAAAACAGCCTGGGGCGCATGATCGCCATGGACGCGGCGACCATGCAGGGCGTCATCGGTCGCCTGATCGACCGCGGGTTGGTGGCGCGCGCTCCCGATCCCCATGATCGGCGGCGGGTGCGTCTGAGCCTGACCGGCGGTGGTCGCGACGCGGTCGAGGAAGCCTTCGAGGCCGCCGAGCGGGTCGAGCAGGAAATTCTCGCGCCCTTGAATGCCCGCGAACGGCAGACCCTGGTTCGCCTTCTGCGGCGTATTTCCTGACTTCGGGCAGGGGCCGACGACGACGGGGCACGCGTGGCGTGGGGCAGCCCGTCGTTTGGGCTACCGTTCGGGACCGTCGGTGTGCCGGGCCGTCGTCTTCGCGCGGCGAAGGCTTTCACCGTTTCTCGCGGCGAGCGCGTTGACAAGCCGCCGCCCGACCGGCAAACAGGCCCTCAGGGGTCTGTAACCGGAGGAAGGCGTGATGCGGTGTCCCATGACGAGGCTGGCGCGGGTCGGCTTGACCATCCTGGCGCTGGTGGCCGGGGGGGGCGCCGCGGCCTCCGCCGCCGAGCCCATTCGGATCGGCGAGATCAACAGCTACTCCCGTCTTCCCGCCTTCACCGAGCCTTACCGCAAGGGCTGGCGTCTGGCCGTCGACGAGGTGAACGCCGCCGGCGGCGTCCTGGGGCGCCCCTTGGCGGTGGTGGACCGCGACGACGCCGGGAAGCCCGCCGATGCCCTGACCGCCGCCAACGAACTGGTGTCGCGGCAGGACGTCGACCTGCTGGCCGGGACCTTCTTCTCCCACGTCGGGCTGGCGGTGGCCGACTTCGCGGCCCATCGCAAGGTGCTGTTCGTCGCCGCCGAGCCGCTGACCGACGCCATGATCTGGGAGCAGGGCAATCCCTACACCTTCCGTCTAAGGCCGCCGGTCTGGGCGCAGACCGGCATGCTGGCCGAGGAAGCGGCCAAGCTGCCCGCCAAGCGGTGGGCGGTGATCGCGCCGAACTACGAATACGGCCAGTCGGCGGTGGCCGACTTCAAGGCCCAGCTGACGGCCCTGCGTCCGGACGTGGAGTTCGTCGCCGAACAGTGGCCGCCGCTGTTCAAGATCGACGCCGGGGCGGTGGTCCAGGCCATTTCCCGCGCCGAGCCCGACGCCATCTTCAACGTCACCTTCGGCCCCGACCTGGCGGAATTGGCCCGCGAAGGCCGGACCCGCGGCCTGTTCGAGGGGCGTCACGTGGTGTCCCTGCTGACCGGCGAGCCTGAATACCTCCTGCCGCTGGGCGCCGACGCGCCGCGCGACTGGATCGTCACCGGCTATCCGGCGGGGCAACTGGACACCCCCGAGCATGTCGCCTTCCGGGAGGCCTATCAGGAGGCCTACGGTGAAATGCCGCTGGTCGGCAGCGTCGTCGGCTATTCCATGATCAAGGCGGTGGCCGCCATCGTCGAAGCCGCCGGGTCCACCGATACCGACGCCATGGCACGCGCCGCCAAGGACGTCGCCTTCTCGACGCCCTTCGGGGCGGTGACCCTGCGCGGCGCCGACCATCAGTCGACGCTGGGCGCCTTCGTCGGACGCACCGACGTGGTCGGGGGGGCGCCGCGCATGGTCGACTGGCGCTACGCCGACGGGGCGGAATATCTGCCGTCGGCGGACGAGGCGGCCAAGCGGCGCCCGGACTGAGGCGGCGGCGCGAAGGGCACATCCGGCGTGGACTTTCTCGTCCTCCAGGGCCTGAGCGGGCTGGCCAGCGCGTCGTCGCTGTTCCTGGTGGCGTCGGGCCTGTCGATCATTTTCGGCGTTACCCGCGTGGTCAATTTCGCCCACGGGTCCCTCTATATGCTGGGGGCCTATCTGGCTTGGTCCCTGGACGGTCTGGTCGGCTTCTGGGGGGCGTTGCCCTTGGCCGTTCTCGGGGTCGGGGCGCTGGGCGCGGTGCTGGAAACCGGCCTTTTGCGCCGCATCTACGGGGCGCCCGAACTGTTCCAACTCCTGGCCACCTTCGGCGTCGTCCTGATCGTCGAGGACGGCGTGGTCGCCCTGTGGGGGGCGGCGGATCTTCTGGGGCCGCGCGCCCCCGGACTGGATGGCGCGGTCTCCATCCTGGGGCAGCCTTTTCCGACCTACGACCTGCTTCTCATGGCCGTCGGGCCGCTGGTGCTCGGGGGGCTGTGGCTGCTGTTCAACCGGACGCGCTGGGGCGTTCTGGTGCGTGCCGCCACCCAGGACCGCGACATGGTGGCCGCGCTCGGCGTCGATCAGAAGTGGCTGTTCACCTCGGTGTTCGTCCTGGGCGCCATGCTGGCCGGGCTGGGCGGCGCCCTGCAGTTGCCGCGGGAACCGGCCCATCACACCATGGACATGGCGATCATCGTCGAAGCCTTCGTGGTCGTCGTGATCGGCGGCCTGGGCAGCGTGCCGGGAGCCTTCCTGGCGGCGCTCCTGATCGGCGAATTGAACGCCTTCGGCATCCTGGTCTTTCCACGCGTCACCTTGGTCCTGGCCTTCCTGGTCATGGCCGTGGTCCTGGTGGTCCGCCCCTGGGGGCTGCTCGGCAAGGCGGAGGCGGAAGCGCCGGGCGACGCCTTCCCGCCGTTACGGCCCCTGGGGGCCTGGGGGCAGGGGGCGGCGGTGCTTCTGCTGGGGTTGCTTGCCGGGTTGCCGTGGTTGGTCGACGGCTACCTTCTGGCCGTGGCGACGGAAATCCTCATCTGGGCGCTCTTCGCCGCCAGCCTGCATCTGCTGATCGGTGTCGGCGGCATGCTCTCCTTCGGCCACGCCGCCTATTTCGGCCTGGGGGCCTATGGGACGGCCCTGGCCATGGCCCGCTTGTCCTGGCCCATGGAGGCCGCCGTCTGGGCCGGACCGGCCCTGGCGCTGCTCGGCGCGGCCCTGTTCGGCTGGTTCTGCGTGCGGCGGACCGGCGTCTACATGGCCATGCTGACCCTGGCCTTCGCGCAGGTGGTGTGGGCCGTCGCCTTCCAATGGTACGAGGTGACGGGCGGCGACAACGGACTCCTCGGCCTGTGGCCCAGTGCCTGGGCCGCCGACCCGGCGGCGTTCTACGCCGCCGTCCTGGCCCTGGTCGCCATGGCCCTGGCGGTGGTCCGGCGCATTGCCTTCGCGCCCTTCGGGGCCACCTTGCGGGCCGGGCGCGACGCCCCGGCGCGGGCGCGGGCCATCGGCGTCGACGTCACCGCCCATCGCTGGCTGGCCTTCCTGCTGTCCGGCGCCCTGGCCGGTCTCGCCGGGGCCTTGTTCACCTTGTTCAAGGGCAGCGTCTTTCCCGACGTCGCCTCGGTCGCGGTGTCGGTGGACGGCCTCTTGATGGTGCTCCTGGGCGGCATCGAGAGTCTGGTCGGACCGCTGGCCGGGGCCGCCGTCTTCCAGAGCCTGCGCATCGAGCTGGCGACCATGACCGACCTGTGGAAGCTGGCCCTGGGCTGCCTGATCGTCCTGCTTGTGGTGGTCTTCCCCGGCGGCATCGTCGGCGTCGCGCGGCGATGGGGTGACGGCGGCGGAGGGGCGCGGCCATGATGGTTCTGGAAGCCCGGGGCCTGACCAAGGCCTATGGCGGCGTGACCGCCGTCGACGGCGTCGACCTGACCGTCGGCGCCGGGGAACTGGTCGCCCTGATTGGTCCCAACGGCGCCGGAAAATCCACCTGCTTCAACATGCTGTCGGGACAGGTGACGCCGGATGCCGGAACCGTCGCCATGCTGGGCCGGACCACCACCGGGCTGTCGCCGCGCGCCGTCTGGCGCCTGGGGGTGGGACGCACCTTCCAGGTGACGACGCCCTTTTCGTCGCTGTCGGTGGTCGAGAACGTGCAGATGGCGCTGGTGTCCCATGCCGGGCGCCTGCGTGCCCTCTGGCCGCGCTTCGCCCGGCTGCATCGGCGCGAGGCGGAGGCCCTGCTGGATGGTGTCGGCTTGGCGGCCATGGCCGATCGCCCCTGCGCCGAGCTGGCCTATGGCGACCTCAAGCGCCTCGATCTGGCGGTGGCCCTGGCCCACGCCCCGCGCCTGCTGCTGATGGACGAGCCGACGGCGGGGATGGCGCCCGCCGACCGTCAGGCGCTCATGGCCCAGGTCGCCGCCCTGATCGCCGAAACGGGCCTCGGCGTCCTGTTCACCGAGCACGACATGGATGTGGTCTTCGGCCACGCCCACCGCATTCTGGTCCTGGATCGCGGCCGCCTGATCGCCGACGGCGCGCCGGACGCGGTGCGGGCCGATCCGCAGGTGCGGGCCGTCTACCTGGGGGGAGGGGGCGCATGCTGACGCTGCGCGACGTCGATGCCTTCCACGGTCGGGCCCAGGTGCTCTTCGGCCTGTCGCTGGAGGTGGGACCGGGCGAGGTGGTGGCCCTGATGGGCCGCAACGGCGCCGGGAAGTCGACCACCTTTCATGCCATCCTCGGTCTGGGCGTGCGACGGCGGGGCGTCATCCGCTTCGCCGACCGCGACCTGGTCGGGCTTCCCGCCCACGCCATCGCCCGCGCCGGAATCGGCTGGGTGCCGGAGGACCGCCGGGTGTTTCCGGGGCTGACGGTGGCCGAGAACCTGGAGGTGGGGCGCCGCCCGCCGGTGGCCGGGCGCCCAGCGTGGACCGAGGACGCCCTGTTCGGGCTGTTCCCCAACCTGGCGGCCCTGCGCCATCGCCCGGCCGCGCACATGTCGGGCGGCGAGCAGCAGATGCTGGCCATCGCCCGCACCCTGATCGGCAACCCGGCGCTCCTGCTGTTGGACGAGCCGTCCGAGGGGCTGGCCCCGCGCATCGTCGAGCAGATGGCCGCCGCCGTGGCGGAGGTGAAACGGCAAGGGCTGTCGGTCCTTCTGGCCGAGCAAAGCCTGGCCTTCGCCGGGGCCGTCGCCGACCGGGCGGTGGTGATCGAAGGCGGGCGGGCGCGGTATCAGGGAGCCTTCGCGACCCTGCGCGACGACGCCGACCTGCGGCACCGCTATCTGGCGCTGTGACCGATCCACTTTCCCCTACGTCACGGTTGCGGACCGCGGTCGGGCGGCGCATGCTTTCGGCAGACGCTTGATATCGCTCAGAAACAGGGGGAAGTCGCCATGGACCCGCGGGCCGCGCTCAAGCACTACATCAAGATGCAGCTCAAGCACCAACTGGGTCTGGTCAAGGTTCGGGCCAGCCAGCAGGAATTGAGCATCTCCGAATTCCTGTCCAAGAGCACCTTCAGTACCCTGGAGCAGATCAAGGCCGACCGGGCCATCGAGGAACTTCTGGAGGCCCATCCGGAGGCCGAGGCCTACTATCGGGGGCTGTTGAAGGAAGCGCGCGACGAACTGGAAGCCGAGGACGCCTGACAAGCCACCCATGCCTTTTGCACGGCTTGATCGCGATCCGAGTCCCTTTGTATAAGCACATATTACTGATCGCTATTCAGAAGGTCGCCGGAAGGCTGGGATCATGGCCAAGGCCACCGCCGCCAGGAGCAAACGCGCCAAGGCGCCGCGCCGCTCGCCGAAGCAGGAGGCGGCGGCGACGGTCGAGCGCATCCGCGAGCGGCTGCGCGGCGACGTCGCGGGTATCTACGGCGACCTTCTGCCGCCGTTCCAGGGCCTTCCGCCGCAACAGGTCTATGACCTCATCCTGGCCAGCCCCGATGTCCTGGACGGCTGTTTCCAGCTGTTCCATGCCCATCGGGACGCCTTCGCCCACCTTCTGGTGGACGCCGACGGCGCCACGGTGGAGTCCGACACGGACCGCCTAGCCTGTGGGCGCGCCGTCTCCGACATCATGGCCATGGCCCTGCGGTCGATGACGCACCGCTACCTGCGGGGCCGCCTGGGTGGCCCGACGCGGCACCGCCTGCCCGACCCCGATGACCTTCGCAGCCAATTGGCCTCGCTGTTCGGGCACCGCCCGCCGCCGCGCTACCGCACGGTTCCCGGGCCGGGGGACAAGCTCTACGAGGCCCTGCGCGATGTCCTGCGGTACGAATGGCAGGCCCGTCTGGTGCCCTATTACGCCCCCTTGCCGGTGCCCTTGGTGCGGAACCTGGGCGAGCGGTTGCTAGACTACCGGGCGCCGGGCGACCTGGAGCAATTGGCCGCCGACTATGCCGCCGGAGGCGTCGTCGCCCGTCGCGGGGGCGCCGCGACGATCGGCGCGGAGTCCGGGACCGTGTCCTTCGGCGGCGACGGTGGAGGCGGCTCGGCGGACGCGGGGCCTCCGGCGACGCGCGGACTGTCTCCCCGCCGGTCGCGAACCGGCGGCGGCCTGTCGGCGGGGCAGCCGGTCACGACCTCGAACCGGCGCTTGGGCGGCATGACGGAAGACGACATCTGGGCGATCTACGCGCAGTCGGATCTGCGCAAGCGCCTGGGACAGTTCGGCGACGACCAGCAGGGGCGTCGGCTGGTGGCCTTGGCCGCCGCCGTCGGCCCGGAGACGGGACGCATGCTGACCGACGGCCTGCACCTGAATCACCTACAGATGGTCGCCGCCACCTGCGCCCTGGCCGAGATCATCGGCGCCAGCCGCTTCCTGACCCTGTTCGCCGATCCCGGAAATCCCACGGCCCGCGGCCTGTGGCACGACGCGCTGGTCGCCAGCCACCTGCCGTCGGCGCGGACCATCGACCGCGTCGCCGAACCGGCCCGCATGGCGGCCATGATGGCGGCCACCGAAATCACCGCCAAGCGCCTGTAGGGACAGCCAAGACGCCGTCAGACCACGCGCTGGCGTTGGCTGCCCAGGCCGCTGATTCCCAGATCCATGATGTCGCCCTTCGACAGGAACCGTCCCCGTCCCATGCCGACCCCCGCGGGCGTGCCGGTGGCGATGACGTCGCCGGGCAGAAGCCGCATGAAGGTGGACAGGTGGGCGATGATGTCGGCCACCGGGAACACCATGTCGGCGGTGGATCCGTCCTGCATGACCTCGCCGTTGACCGACAGCCACAGGCGCAGGTCCTGGGGGGCGGGCACCTCGTCGCGGGTCACCAGGACGGGACCCAGGGGGCAGAAACCGGGACTCGACTTTCCCTTGATCCACTGGCCGCCCCGCTCCAGTTGGAAGGCGCGTTCCGACAGGTCGTTGCAGATGGTGTATCCGGCGACATGGTCCAGGGCTTGGTCCGGGCCGACGCCATAGGTTTCGCGACCGATTACCACGGCCAGTTCGACCTCCCAGTCCATGCGCTGCGACCCGGGGGGCAACGGCACGTCGTCGCCCGGTCCGGCCAGGGCGCTGGTGTGCTTGGAAAAGACGATCGGCTCCGTCGGCAGGGCCATGCCCGACTCGGCGGCGTGGTCGCGATAGTTCAACCCGATGCACAGCAGGTTGCGCGGATCGGCGAGCGGCGGTCCAAGGCGGGTGTCGGCGGGGACCACGGGTAGGCGAGACGGCGTTAGGGCCTCCAAGGCGTCCAGGGAACCGAGGCCTTCGGTGGTCAAGTCCAATACGTGGCCCGACAAATCGCGAATGGTGCCGTCGTCGTGCAAGAGGCCCGGTTTCTCGGCGCCTCGCGGCCCGTGGCGCAGTAGTTTCATGAAGAGAACCCTCCCTGGTCTTGGATTTGACCAGGAGTATGAAAGGTCGGGAGGGTCTTGAAAAGACGGTGGCTTTTCGGTGGCTCCAGGGTCGCGGCCTGGGATAGGAGGTTTAAATGTATGCAGACATATTAATGAGGGGATTTTGGATTGGCCGCGACGTGCCGGTCACTTCATCCGCGACAACTTTTAATCGGTTTAATTACATTCATATTTAAACCGATGCGAAACGCTGCGGTGCAGCAATTATGCAATGAACCCTAGGCTTTAAGCGGCTTTCCCCTAAAGTTTATAGGGATTTGATTTATGTCAATGTCTGGAACTGTTCCAAGGAGCAGCCTGTGTGGGTCCACAGTCCTTGGAGGGAGTCATGGAAATCTGGAAACTCGTGTTGAGCGCCGCTGCCGCCGCCATTCTGAGCGGTCCCGCCTTCGCGGCCAGCGACGCCGAGCTCATGAGCCAGGCGAACGATTACTTCGACCCGATCCCGTCGGTCGTGCCCGCCGTGAAAGACAACGCGGTCACCCACGAGAAGGTCGAACTCGGCAAGATGCTGTTCTTCGATCCGCGTATCTCGCGGTCGGCCCTGCTGTCGTGCAACACCTGCCACAACCTGGGCATGGGCGGCGACGACAATCTGGAAACGTCGATCGGCCACGGCTGGCAGAAGGGTCCGCGCAACGCGCCGACCGTTCTCAACGCCGTCTTCAACTCCGCCCAGTTCTGGGATGGTCGCGCCGAGGACCTGAAGGCCCAGGCCAAGGGACCGGTGCAGGCCGGTGTCGAAATGGCCTCCACGCCGGAGCGCGTGGTGGAAGTCCTGAAGAGCATGCCGGAATACGTCGACCGCTTCGGTCGCGCCTTCCCGGGTGAAAAGGACCCCGTCAGCTTCGACAACATGGCCAAGGCCATCGAAGCCTTCGAGGCCACCCTGATCACCCCGGCCTCGCGCTTCGACCAGTTCCTGGAAGGCAACGTCGCCGCCTTGAACGCGGAAGAAAAGACCGGCCTCGGCCTGTTCATGGATAAGGGCTGCGCGGCTTGCCACGCGGGCGTCAACCTGGGCGGCGAGGGCTACTACCCGTTCGGCGTCGTCGAGAAGCCCGGCTCCGACATTCTGCCTCCGGGCGACAAGGGCCGCTTCCAGGTCACGGAAACCGCCGCGGACGACTACGTCTTCCGTGCCGCTCCGCTGCGCAACGTGGCCATCACCGAGCCCTACTTCCACTCCGGCATGGTCTGGGATCTGGAACAGGCCGTCGGCATCATGGGCACCGCCCAGCTCGGCGAAGACCTGAGCGACAAGGAAGTCAAGGCCATCGCCTCCTTCCTGCGCACCCTGACCGGCGAACAGCCGCGGGTCGAGTATCCGATCCTGCCGGCCAACACCGCCGCCACGCCGAAGCCGGAGGCCATGGAAGCCCTGCCGAAGCACTAACGGTTGCCTCCCATGAGGCCGGGGCAGCGATGCCCCGGCCTCTTTTTTATCGGATTATTCGATTATTGAATGCTGTTTTATTCGTTTGAGCCGGAGGTCGCGGCGCGGCATCATTCGGTCATCCAAGACATGCAAGGGGACCTGACATGAGCACCATCGACATCAACATCGGCATCAAGGAAGACTCCCGCCGCCAGATCGGCGAAGGGCTGTCGCGACTTTTGGCCGACACCTACACGCTCTATCTGAAGACCCACAACTTCCACTGGAACGTCACGGGTCCGATGTTCAACACCCTGCACCTGATGTTCGAGACCCAGTACAACGAACTGGCCCTGGCCGTCGACCAGATCGCCGAGCG